>CALNBE010000258.1 GCA_937874455.1 uncultured Opitutia bacterium
CGATATGCGATTGGATGTGCCCATGAGCGAGCAGACGACTACAGGCACGCGCCCAGCAGGCACCAGCGCCCTGATCTACGCGGTGCTGGCGTTTGTCGCGGCGGCACCGGCGATCCCGCTGGGGATCTCCCTCACCGCGCCGCTGCCCGATGATTTTCTCGCGCTGGAAAATTTCCTCCGAGCCGAATTTGGCAGCCGCCCCGTGGCAAAACTCTGAGCATAATTCCCAGATTCTTCGCCAGAAAATTTCGCCTTGGCCCATTCCCGCTCCAAGCGCCGCAGCACACGGCTCAGGAATCCTTTCCCTCCGCCTTCAAGCCCGCCTGACGCCACTCCGGCACGCTGAAGCCGAGGCGTCGCGCGGGCACCCGCAAGGTCCGGAGTTTTTCCACGCCTTCCGGAGCGGTCACGCAATACGGGCCGCGGCAATACGCATAAACCGTCCCGTTTTGCGGCAACTTTTCCACCGCCTGCGCGCTGATCGCCGCCGCCGGAATGTTGATCGCCCCGGGCAAATGCCCCGCCGCATATTCCTCCGGCGAACGCAAATCTATCACCGTCACCGCCCCTTTTTTCAACTGCGCCGCCAGCTGCCGCGGCGACACTGGCTCCAGATTTTCCTGCCCGGAAAAATACGCCGACACCACTTCCTTCGCCTCCGGCAACAGTGCCGCCCCGGTCTCCCGCAGCGTCAGCCACAACCGCGCCACCGCCGGATCCGCCACCCGGCAGCGCACATGCCGCCCTTCCTTTTCCGTCCGCACCAGACAGGCCGCGCGCAAGGCCTTCAAATGCGCGCTCGCCAGCGCCAGCGACTGTCCGGTTTTCGCCGCCAGCTCCTCCACCGTGCGCGGGCCATGACACAGCAGTCCGAGCATCTTCAAACGCTGCGGGTTCGCCAGCGCCTGCCCCATCCGGGCAAAATGCTGGAAGAGGATCTCCTGGCCGCTCTCAATCCGGGCCGCGGCAATTTTCCTTTGCGCGCTCATTGCAAAAAAGTCCGCCCACCCTGCCCGGTTTCCGCCGAAAAACAACCCCCATTGAATAATCAAATGATTTTTTGATTATCGTTTGACAACCGCGTCTTCCCCGCTTCCGTTTTCCTCTGCGGACCAAAAAACAAACCGTCCGCGCCAAAACCTATTTTCTCAAACACCATGAACGCTTCCTCCCCGCGCATCCTGATCATTGGCGGCGTCGCCGCCGGTGCCTCCGCCGCCGCCCGCGCCCGCCGTCTCTCCGAGTCGGCCGAAATCACCGTGCTGGAGCGCGGCCCCGATGTTTCCTTTGCCAATTGCGGCCTTCCCTACCACATCGGCGGCGAAATCGCCGACCGCGCCAGGCTGGCCTTGCAGACTCCGGAATCCCTCGCCGCGCTGCTCAACATCCGCGTTCGCGCCGGCACCGAGGCCCTCGCCATCGACCGCGCCGCCAAGACCGTCACCGTCCGCACCCTTTCCTCCGGCGCAACTGAGTCCCTGCCCTACGACAAACTGATCCTCGCTCCTGGTGCCCGGCCTTTGCGTCCGCCGCTGCCGGGGATCGACAGTCCGCGCGTGCTCACCCTGCGCAACCTGCAGGACATGGACCGGATCAAGGCCGAGGCCGCTGCGCAAAATTCCTTCCTCATCATCGGCGCGGGTTTCATCGGTCTCGAAATGGCCGAGCAGCTCCGCCACCTCGGCAAACAGGTCGCACTGGTGGAAATGGCTGACCAGGTGCTGCCGCAACTCGATCCGGAAATCGCCGCGCCCATCGCCGACGAGTTGCGGACCCACGGCATCGACCTGCATCTGGGCGACGGACTGGTTTCCTTCGCGGAAGAAAACCACGGCCTGACCGCCACCCTGCGCTCCGGCCAAAAGGTTTCCGCCGACCGGGTCATTCTCTCCATCGGGGTCGCCGCCGACAGCGCGCTGGCCAAGGAAGCCGGTCTCGCCCTGGGCGAGCGCGGCACCATCGCGGTCAACGAATGGATGCAAACCTCCGATCCCGACATCTACGCGGCGGGCGACGCGGTGCAGAGTTTCGACCGCATTTCCGGCTCGCCGATGAACCTCGCCTTGGGCGGCCCAGCCAACCGGCAGGGAAGGCTGATCGCCGATCACATTTTCCAGCCCGAAAAAGCCCGGCCCTACGCCGGACATGTCGGCACCGCTATCGTCCGCGTTTTCGATGTCGCCGCGGGCGGCACCGGCTGGTCCGAGAAACGGCTGCAACGCGCCAACATTCCCTACGCGACTTCCCTCGTCACCGATTACCATCACGCCAGCTATTTCCCCGGCGCCACGCTGCTCACCGTGAAACTGCTCTGGGAAAAGGAAACCGGCCGGCTGCTCGGCGCCCAGGCAGTCGGGCCGCAGGGCGTGGACAAACGGCTCGACGTGCTGGCCACCGCACTGGCCGGAAAGCTCACCATCGAGGATCTTGCCCAACTGGAACTTGCCTACGCGCCGCCCTTCGGCAGCGCCCGCGACGTGGTCAACACCGCCGCTTTCTCCGCGCTCAACCAACGTGACGGACTGTGCCGCGCCGTCACTGCACTGCCGCCCGAACGCCGGGTGCTCGATGTGCGCGCCTCCGTGCAGGCCGAACTGAGTCCGGTTCCCGGCGCGCTCAACATTCCTTTGCCCGAGCTGCGCTCCCGCCTCGGCGAAATCGACCGCAACACCGCCTGGGTCACGCTCTGCAATGTCGGCAAAAGCAGCTACTTCGCCGCCCGCATTCTCGCCCAACACGGCTACGATGTGGTGAGCCTTTCCGGCGGGGCACGGCTGCGTCTCGCTCCGCCAGTGGAAAAAATTTCCCCTCCCGCCATCCCTCCCGCAAAGGAAATCCCCGCCGCAGCAACCACCGGCGCGGAGGAAATTTTCCTCGACTGCACCGGCCTCTCCTGTCCGGGGCCGTTGCTGCAAGTAAAAGCCCGCAGCGCCACACTCCAGCCGGGACAAACCCTCCAAGTCACCGCCTCCGACGGGGGTTTCGCCCGCGACATCACCGCCTTCGCCCAAAGCAACGGTTTCACCCTGCTCGCGGTGGACAAGTCCGCCACCGGCGTGGTTGCCCGTCTGCAAAAACCCGTTTCCGCCGCCCCCGCCACACCCGCAATTTCCTCCGCGGACGGACGCCGCAAGGGCGCGACCATTGTCGTTTTCTCCGGGGAAATGGACAAGGTGATGGCCGCCCTGGTCATCGCCAACGGTGCCGCCGCCATGGGTGGCCAGGTCACTCTCTTCTTCACTTTCTGGGGCATCAACGCGCTCCGCAAGGAACATGCGGTGCCGACCGCGCCCAAGAGTTTCCTCGACAAAATGTTTGGTTGGATGCTCCCGCGCGGGCTGGGCAAACTTCCGCTGTCGAAGATGAATTTCGCCGGCGCCGGACGCGCCATGATGAACTACCAGATGCGGAGCAAAAACCTGCCCAACCTGCCCGGACTCCTCGGCGCGGCCAAGCTGTCCGGCATCCGGCTGGTGGTCTGCTCCATGTCGATGGAAGCGATGGGCATCCTGCCCGAAGAGTTGATCGATGGCGTTGAATTTGGCGGCGTAGCCGACTACCTGAATCAATCCGAACAATCGGGAACGAATCTGTTCGTCTAACTGACGGGCGCTGGAAACAGCGCCTTTTTTCATCTCCCGCTTTGCCTTGCGCCGGAGAGGAGCCTAGCTTCCCGGCATCATGGCCAATTTATTTGATCCCATTCAGCTCGGCGACCTGACGCTGCCCAACCGCATCCTCATGGCCCCGCTCACCCGCGCCCGCTCCGGGCCCGCGCGCATTCCGAACGCCCTGATGGCCGAGTATTACGTCCAGCGCGCCTCCGCCGGGCTTATTCTCAGCGAGGCCACCATCGTCACGCCGCGCGGCGCGGGCTACGCCAACACGCCGGGCATCTGGTCTGCCGAGCAGGTGGCCGCTTGGAAAAAAGTCACCGGTGCAATCCACGCGGCGGGCGGGCGCATTTTCGCCCAGCTCTGGCACGTGGGCCGCATTTCCCATCCGCTGCTGCTCAACGGCGAGCTGCCCGTCGCCCCCAGTCCCATCGCGCCGGAGGGGCATGTGCGCCGACTCCGCCCAATCACGCCATACGTGACACCGCACGCGCTCACCGCGGAGGAAATTCCTCCGATCCTCGAGGCCTTCCGCCGGGGCGCGGAAAACGCCCGTCTCGCCGGTTTCGACGGGGTGGAAATTCACGGGGCCAATGGCTACCTGCTCGACCAGTTTCTCCAAAGCAGCACCAATCGCCGCACCGACAATTACGGTGGCCCGGTCGAAAACCGCGCCCGCTTGCTGCTGGAGGTCACCGACGCCGCCATCGCCATCTGGGGCCCCGGACGGGTGGGCGTCCATCTCGCGCCGCGCGGCGATTCCCATTCCATGGGCGACAGCGATCCGTCCGCGACTTTTGGTTACGTGGCGCGGGAATTGGGGCGGAGGAAAATCGCCTTCATCTTCGCCCGCGAATACCGCGACGCGCACTGGCTCACGCCGCAGTTGAAAAAGGAATTTGGCGGCATCTTCATCGCCAACGAAAAATTCACCAAGGACAGCGCCAACGCCGTGCTGGACGCGGGCGAGGCCGACGCGGTGGCCTTCGGCGTGCCGTTCATCGCCAATCCCGACCTGCCGCGCCGCTTCGTGGAAAACGCCCCGCTCAATCCGCCCGACCCCGATACTTTCTACGGCGACGGGCCCGCGGGCTACACCGACTATCCGGCGCTGCCCTGAGCAAAATTTCCTCCGCGCCATGGACTCCCCTTCCTCCGCGCCGGTGCAAAAACCGGCGCTCGGCATCCTGCTCATTGGATATAGATCCTACGTATAAAAATATGTTCGGCATCCTGCTCATTGTTTGCGCGGTGAGCTGTTTCGCCGGACTCGATTCCTCCGCCAAATGGCTCAGTCAGTCGGTCAGTCCGATGCAGATTGCTGCGGTGCGCTACCTCGGAAGTTTCTTTCTCTCGCTGCTTTTGCTCCGGCTCTGGCGGCAGCCGCAAATCGTCAAAACCAGCCGCCTTAAACTCCAGTTCCTTCGCTCGCTCTGCCTGGTCGCCGCGACGCTGTGCAACTTCACCGCGCTGAGTTTCATCCCGCTCACCGAGACCACCGCGATCAATTTTTCCTCGCCGCTCATGGTTTCCCTTCTCGCCACGTTTTTCCTCGGCGAAACCATCGGCCCGCGCCGCGTCATCGCCGTGATCGTGGGCTTTGCCGGCGTCCTCCTCATCACCCGCCCCGGCGGCGCGGGCGTGCACTGGGCGGACGGACTGGCCTTCCTCGCCGCGATAGCCAACGCCTTTTACTCCATCACCACCCGCCTCCTCGCCCGCCACGACCGTCCCGAGACCACCATGTTCTACACCGGACTCGCGGGCTCGCTGGTGCTGCTGCCGGTGCTGCCCTTCGTCTGGCACACTCCAGATTCCTTCGCGGTTTGGATCATGCTCGGAGCCACAGGCGTGATCGGAGCCGTCGCCCACTGGTTGCTCATCCTCGCCCACAAACACGCGGGGGCCTCGCTACTCGCGCCGTTTTACTACATCCAGCTCGTCGGCGCGGCGTTGCTCGGACGGATTGTTTTCGGCGAAACTCCCGACCGCTGGACTCTCCTCGGTGGCCTCATCGTCATCGGCTCCGGCCTCTACGTTTTTTACCGCGAACAAATCCGCAAAAAGGAAGCCCTCACCCGCACCGCGTCCGCTTGAAAACTTCCCACGGCCTCCACCCATTTTCCCTCCGCGCCCCCTGCCAATTTTTTCAACACCAAGACACCACGATTTTCCACTAAGCACACAAAGATTCCGCATTAAAAACCTCCCCACTCCTCTGTGCCCTCTGTGTCCTCCGTGGTTAAAAAACCTCACGCAGAGACGCAGAGGCGCGGAGGAAAACCAC
>CALNBE010000259.1 GCA_937874455.1 uncultured Opitutia bacterium
GTTGCGGGCGATGCGGCGGGAAAATTCCTCCGGCACCCGGATGCATTCGTCGAATCCGCCAACGGTCAGGCTCTCGACGCCGCCGATGACGGCGCTGAGCGCCTCGGTGGTGGTGCGGAGCATGTTGACGTAGGGGTCGTGCTTGGTCTTGTTGAAGAGGCCGGTGCGGGCGTGCTGGCGCATGGCTTGGGCGGAGGAATTTCCTCCCAGCTCGGCGACAATGCGGGCCCAGAGCACGCGGGCGGCGCGAAGCTTGGCGACCTCCATGAAGAAGTTTCCGCCGAGGGAAAAGGTGAAGGCGATTTGCTTTGCGGCGGTGTCGATTTCGATACCGCGTTCGCCGAGGGCGCGGAGGTATTCGAGACCCGTGGCGAGCTGCATGCCGAGTTCCTCGGTGACGCTGGCGCCGGAGTTTTGGTAGGGACTGCCGGAGACGCCGAGGGTGGCGAAGCGCGGCAGCGCGGAGGAAACCGTTTTCACCAACTCAGCGGCCGCGTCGTAGAGCGCGGGCAGCGGCGAGACGAGCTGACCCGTGGCGGCGAGTTCGCCGAGCGGATCGAAGTTAAATGCGCCCTCGATCTTGGTCAGGTCGGCCTGTTGTGCGCTGGCCCAGTTGAGGAAGAGCGGCGCGACGGCGGCGGCTTGGTCGCCGGAGTTGAAGTAGAAGGCGATGGCCTCGGGGCTGATTTCCTTGAAGGCGGTTTGCACATCAGCTGCGGAGGAAAATTGCAGCGCGTTGGAGCCGGTGATGTTGATGGAGACGGCGTTTTGCCCGGCGTTGAGATCGTGCAGCAGGGCTTTGTTGAAAGTGGCCGGATCGGAGTAGGGGATTTCCTGGGCGATCTTCCACGGCTGCACGCGGTACCCGCTGGCGGAAGTGCCGCGGAGGAAACCGTCCTGACCGGGCAGGGTGCCGGCCTCGGGGAGTTTTTCGAGAATCTCTTTTTCGTAGATTGGCTGGAGCGTGATGGTCTCCGGCGTCTGCGTGAGCATGATTTTGTCAAAGGGAGCGCCTTTGAGCAATTTTTCCGCCGCGGCCTTCCACTCGTCGTGAGTGGTTGCGGGGAACTCGGAAGCGAGTTTTTCGGTAGCCATGATGTGTTAGAGGGATGTGTGAAGGGCGGCGGTGTGAGTGGCACCTCGCCTGAAAAGGAAGAGTGTTTTAGTGGTTGCCCAGCATGGCCAAGAAGAAGCCGGCGGCGATGGCGGAGCCGATGACACCGGCCACGTTGGGCCCCATGGCGTGCATGAGGAGGTAATTTGTCGGGTCGGCTTTTTGGCCCTCGACCTGGCTGACGCGGGCGGCCATGGGGACGGCGGAAACGCCAGCGGAGCCGATGAGCGGGTTGATTTTTTGTTTGAGGAAAAGGTTCATGAATTTGGCCATGAGCAGGCCCCCGGCGGTGGAGAAGCTGAAGGCGATCACGCCGAGCCCGAGGATCATCAGCGTCTCGGTGCGGAGGAAGCGGTCGGCGGTCATGGTGATGCCGACGCTGGTGCCGAGGAAGATGGTCACCACGTTGATCAGCTCGTTTTGGGCGGCCTTGGAGAGGCGCTCGGTGACGCCGCTTTCACGGAGGAAATTGCCGAGCATGAGCATGCCGATGAGCGGGGCGACTGGCGGCACCAGGAGGATGCAGAGCACGGTGACCACGGCGGCGAAGACCAGCTTTTCGGTGCGGCCGACTTTGCGGAGGCTGGTCATGCGGATTTTCCTTTCCTTCTCGGTGGTGAGCAGGCGCATGATGGGCGGCTGGATCATCGGCACGAGCGCCATGTAACTGTAGGCGGCGACGGCGATGGCGGCCATCAGGTCGGGGGCGAGCTTGTTGGCGAGGAAAATGGAAGTCGGCCCGTCGGCTCCGCCGATGATGCTGATGGCGGCGGCTTCCTGCGGGGAAAATCCGCACCAGAATGTGGCGGCGAGGAAGGTGGTAAAGATGCCGAGCTGGGCGGCGGCGCCGAGGAGCAGGGTTTTGGGGTTGGCGATGAGTGGACCGAAGTCGGTCATGGCGCCGATGCCGAGGAAAATGAGCGGAGGAAAAATTTCGAGGATCACCCCGAGACTGATCCAGTGGTAAAGTCCTCCGGCGTGGGCGCTATGGATGTCGAGCAGGGTGGCACCCTTGACCAAGTGTGGGCCGACGGGAACGGCGGCAGTGACATCGCCCCCGGCGGCGGCGGCCAGCACTTTGTCCTGGCGGCAAATTTGAATTTCCCCCTCGCCCCATTTGACGGGGATGAGTTCCTCGGGGGAAGGCTGGACTCCCGCAGGGCGGAGGATGCCGACGATCTGGGCGACACCCGTGGCGCGGCGCGCGGATTCGCGGAGGAAAAGGGCCTGAATGCCCTGATCGTCGAGACGAGTCAGGTGCTCGGTGATACCCTCGGGAACTTGAGGAAATTTAAAGGAATCTCCGGCATGGAAGGCCGCGGCAATCACCACGCCATCGGCAGGGCTGATGACCGGCGCGGCAGGTTTTTCGACCAGATTTTCGCTAGGAATATTGGCCAGCAGGGCACCGAAGGCGATGGGGACGAGAAGCAGCGGTTCGAACTGTTTGTAAACGGCAAGATAGAGCAGGATTCCCACAATTACCCACATGAGAAGCATGCCGGGATTGGTGCAAAGGGAAGGGAAACCAGTGAGCTGAAGGAGATCCTGAAGTTGGCCATTCATTGAAGAGAGAAGGAAAGGATGAAGTCTGTTTATTAAGATATTTTCTCTAAGAACTATCAACGATAAATGAATCTTATGGTAATGTCTGATTAAAAAAGAAGCGCGTCACAAGTAACGCGCTTCTCGAAGGGAAAACAAGTTGTCCGGGTTTTGTTTAGCCGACGGAGAGGAGCGATTGGCCCTCTTGGATGGAGTCGCCGGGCTTGACATTGATGGCCTTGACGGTGCCGGACGCGGTGGCGTTGACCACGGTATTCATCTTCATGGCCTCGATGACCGCAACCTTGTCGCCCTCGTTGATTTGCTGGCCGACCTGCACGTCGATGGAGACGACAACTGCGGCGAGTGGGCTGAGGATGTCGCCCGCGCCAGCGGCGACCGGAGCGGCAGGCTTGGGAGCGGCCGGAGCGGCGGTGGGTGCGGCAACGGCGGCGGAAGTGCGGGCCGGGGCGGCGGCAACATTTTTGATGGCGGGCTGGCCACCTACGATTTCGACATCAACTTCGTAGGTTTTGCCTTCAACGGTGACACGGATTTTTTTCATAGAAAACGAGTTTTGGGATTAGTAAGAGGAATTAGCGACGGAGGGTTTGGTAAACGCGAGGACTGTGCAGTGCGCGCGATTGGAAGATCGCCCGGCGACCGTCGACGGCCCAGTCGGTATTGGCTGGGGCAAGACGCAAGGTGTGCGGCTCGCCTTGCAAGGCGACATGGACGGCGGCGGCGATTACCACGCGAAGGTGCTCTTCGCTGATTCCTGTGGATGTGGTTGGGGAAGACATGGTATTGGTGTTGTTGGATGGTGCGGCCGGAGAGGATGCGCCTGCTGATCGGGCGGAGGGATTGCGGAAGAAAAGGGAAATCCCCGCAATGATTCCCGTCAGAATGAGCAGGATGGCAATGACTCCAAGGAAACCGACGCAGCCCAGCTCCAGCAGCCGAGGGGCATTCCACTCGATGCTGGTGCTGGCGGCAAAACCGTGAAGGCTGACCATCGGAACAATGGTTTTGGGACGATTTAGAGAGGAATGTTACCGTGTTTCTTGGCCGGGCGGGTTTCGCGCTTGGAGAGCGAGGCGCGCAGGGCCAGAGCGAGGGTTTTCCGGGTTTCGGCCGGCGTGATGACGTCGGTGACCATGCCGTTGGAGGCGGCTTGATAGGGATTGGAAAACTCTTTGCGGTAGTTTTCGATCAGTTCGGCGGCCTTGGCTTTCGGATCCGCCGCATCGGCGATTTCCTTGCGGAAGAGCACGTTGACCGCGCCCTCGGCACCCATGACGGCGATTTCGGCGGTCGGCCAGGCAAAGACGGCATCGGCGCCGAGTTCGACCGGACACATGGCGATGTAGGCGCCGCCGTAAGCCTTGCGGAGGATCATGGTGATCTTCGGCACCGTGGCGGAAGCGTAGGCAAAGAGCATCTTGGCCCCGTGGCGGATGATGCCCCCGCGCTCCTGGGCGAGACCGGGCATGAAGCCTGGGACGTCCACTAGGTTGACCACCGGGATGTTGAAGACGTTGCAGACCCGGATGAAGCGGGCCGCCTTGTCCGCGGTGTCCACGAACAGCACGCCGCCCTTGTACTTGGGCTGGTTGGCGACGATGCCTACCGGGCGGCCGTCGATGCGGGCCAGGCCCGTGACGAGCTCCTGGGCGAAGAGCTTCTTCACCTCGAAGAAATCAGCGTCGTCCACCAAGCGATAAATCAC
>CALNBE010000260.1 GCA_937874455.1 uncultured Opitutia bacterium
CAAAGAAAACCGCCGATGCCACCGCCCCGCTGCCAAGAAACCCCACAATCAACTGGTCCCGCACCAACCCCAGCACCCGCGACCCCAGCGTTCCTCCCGCCGTGAGCAGCATGTTTTTATAATGGGTCAGCCGTGCCATGAAAAATCAAACCGCCACAGCACAACGCCCCGCCCGCACGGGTCAAGCATTGCGCTCATTTTCTCTGCTCCGCCGCCAGCCTCGCGGAGGAAATTTTATCCGAAGGAAATTTTGAGCGCTTTCGCATTTCTCGCCGCCCCCAACGGAAAACGACCATATCGCCTTCAAACACTTCTCCATCTTGGAATTCCCTACAGCCGTCGCAAAATTTCCTCCGCGGTCCAGCGCGGGCCGTCGCGGCGGTGCAGGAGTTTCCCGTCCGGGCCAAAAATCAACGTCGCCACGTTGTGATTGATCGTCCCGTCCTCCTCCAAAGTCACAATGCCGAAGAGCCGCATCAGCGCGTCGGTTTGCGCCGCCGTTTGCTGGCGAATGAGGTCGGTCATCTGGTCCACATTGTAATTGAGCTGTGGCAGGTAGATTTTGACGCTGACCGGCAAGTGGTAATTTTTCCCGTCGATTTTATACGCCCCGGCATAAGCCCGCAAAATCCCCGGCGTGTCGTATTCCGGATCAAAGGTCAGCGTGACCTGCACCACGCCGCCGATTTCCTTTGCGACCAATTCCCTTTGCAATTCCGCCATCTGGGTGCTTTGCCGCGGACACATCTCGGCATTGCGGCAGCGGGTGAAGACGCAGTTCAGCACCACTTTCTTCCCGCGCAAATCCGCCGCCCGCACCAATTCCCCGCGCTGGTTCCACAGCGCAAAATCCGGCATCAATTCGCCTTTGCGGAGAAAAATCGACCCGCGTTTTTCCCCGACCTTTTTCTGCAAAACCGCCGTCGCCTCCGCCACCATCTTGTTTTCCCGCGCGTCCGCCGGCCAAATGCTTTCCAGCCGGAAAAACTTTCCCGACTTCACCCGCTCGCCGCGCACCGTTTTCCCCTGCCAGCCGATGGCCGCGTCACCCGCGCCGACAAAATACTCCGCCGTTTTTCCATCCGCCGCGCGCAGCATCAAAGTGCTTTCCGCCGCATTCACCACCACCACCTCCCCCGTGATCGCTTCCGCCGCGACTCCCAACGGCGCAAAAAGAAACACCAGCCCGCAAAGCACATTTCGCATTGCCCCATCCTGCGCCGTTTCCTCCGCGCCGCAAATCCGCTTTCGACACATTTTCCCTCCAATCCAAGTCGCTGTTTCAACACCAAGGCACCACGATTTTCCACCAAGCGCATCAAGATTACGCATTAAAAACATTCCGCTTCATTCGTGCCATCCGTGGTTTAAAAACATCCCCATTCCTCCGTGTCCTCTGTGCCCTCCCTGGTTAAAAAAACTCACGCAGAGGCGCGGAGGAAAAATCCACTCATTCATAATTTTTAATTCTTAATTCCTAATCACAGCCTCCTCCGGCGAGTATGAGGCGAATTTCCTCCGCAGTTTCGGCAAAAAAAGGGCGACCATTCCGGTCGCCCTTTTGCAGTAAAACCAGCCGGTGCGCTTATTTCTCCCGGATGGCTTCGCGACGGGACTGCCACACCGCCCAAGCGACCAGCGCCACGCTCACCGCGACCATGATCCAGGCGAAGGTGTGGTTTTCGCTCGCCACAAAAGTCTCCGGCAGCTCATAGCCGATGCGCTCCGCGCCTTCCTTCACCGCCGCGACCAGTTTGCCGTCAAACGGCACCATCAGAGGCACCGTGAGCACCGCCACCATGTTCATCACCTTGAGCAGCGGGTTGACGGCCGGGCCGGCGGTGTCCTTGAGCGGGTCGCCGACCGTGTCACCGGTCACCGAGGCTTTGTGTTTCTCCGAACCCTTTCCGGTGTTGGACTCCAGGTCGCGCGGTTCGTCCTCAACCATTTTCTTCGCGTTGTCCCACGCGCCGCCGGCGTTGCACATGAAGCTCGCCAGCAGTTGTCCGGCGACAATCGAACCGGCGAGAAAACCCGCCAGCCCGATCGGGCCCATCGCAAAGCCGACCAAAATCGGCGTGAACACCGCCAGCAATGCCGGCCCGATCAATTCGTGCTGCGCCGAGCCGGTGCAAATGTCCACCACGCGCCCGTAATCCGGCTTCTTTTTCCCGGCCCAAATGTCCTTGTCGCGGAACTGCACGCGGCACTCCTTCACGATCAGAAACGCCGCCCGGCCCACCGCGCGAATCAGCATGGAGCTGAACAAAAACGGCACCGCGCCACCGATCAGCATCCCGGTCAGCAGCACCGGCGACGACACCGAGAGCATGCTGGCCACGTGGTCAAACAGCGCAATCGGCAGCGGTTTGTCCT
>CALNBE010000261.1 GCA_937874455.1 uncultured Opitutia bacterium
TATTTTTCCCGCCGCGCTCTCCATTCCGCATGCGCGGCCTGCTCTGCGGCAGTCCCCTCCCACGACACCAGCCGCCCGGCCACCGGATCGTAAGCGGTGAAAGGGATTTCCGGCACCTCGCGCTCCCAGGGGTCGTCCACTCGGAATCCCCGGACACAAAAGTGCTCCCGCACCATCGACCAGCCTTCCGGTTCCGGCTGCGGCGAAAAATCTCCCAGCCAGACCAACATGCTGTGTCGCGGGGCGATTCGTCGCAGCTGCCGCCAGGGAATTTCCACCCCCAAACCCTCTGCCAGCGGCGGCAAAGACGATCCCAACAACCGGGACGCCGCATGGTGAATCGCCGCCCGACCACGCACTGGAGGCTGCACCACGCAGCCCTGCGGCGTCGCATGCACAAAACCCACCCGGTCCCGGTTCACCGCCCCCAGCAGCATCAGCAATCCCGCCAGTTCCAGCAGGGCCTCGCGCTTCGAAATTTCCCCCGAGCCAAACCGCAGACTCGGACTGTCCTCCAAAACGACCAGCACCGTGACTTCCCGCTCCTCGACAAATTTTTTCCGATACGGTTCGCCCAGCCGCGCCGTCACATTCCAATCGATGTCCCGGATGTCGTCGCCAAATGTGTACTTCACCACCTGGTCGAACTCCATCCCCCGTCCGCGAAACGCCGAGCGATATTCGCCACTCAGCACGCCTTCCACTGCCCCGCGTACCCGCCACTCCAGCCGGCGCAACAAAGCGGCCGGGGCAACCGGCAGCGCGGAGGAATCATGTGTTTCCGAATGCATGGGAAATTTAGCGTTGAACTGCCCGCGGGCGGATTTCCTCTGCCCGCCGCCGGTTTAGCCGGCCGTCTCCGGCGGAACTGCCGTTTCCTGCAAAACCCGCCACACCACCTCGTCCGGCGTTACTCCGTCCGCCTCCGCCTCGTAAGTCAGACCGATGCGGTGCCGCAGCACGTCCGGGGCAATTTCCTGCACCAGCTGCGGCGAAAGAAAATCCCATCCGCGCAGCCACGCCAGTGCGCGGCCCGCCTGATAAAGCGCCAGTGAGGCGCGAGGCGAGGCCCCGAAATGCAACACCCGCCTGCCTTCACCTTTTTCCGCCAACATCCGGGTCGCCCGCACCAAGGCGATAATGTAGCCGGAAACCACCGGCGACACATGCACCTGATCCACCAACTGGCGCAGCGCCAGCACCTCCTCGCCACTCGACACCGCCTCCAATGCCGGACTCCCGGTCACTTGTCCCCAGCGGCTCACCATCTGCACTTCCTCCTCCCAGGTCGGATAATCCACCAGCAGTTTGAACAAAAACCGGTCCGTCTGCGCCTCGGGCAAGGCATAGGTGCCTTCCTGCTCCACCGGATTTTGCGTTGCCATCACGAAAAACGGCCGGGGCAATGCGTGCGTTGCCCCGCCGATCGTCACCTGCCGCTCCTGCATCGCCTCCAGCAGCGCGCTCTGCACCTTGGCCGGAGCGCGGTTGATTTCATCCGCCAGCACCAGGTTGGCGAAAATCGGACCGCGGTGCGGAGTAAACACCCCATCCTTCGGCGAAAACACCATCGTCCCCACCACGTCGCTCGGCAGCAAATCCGGTGTAAACTGGATGCGCTCAAACGACACGCCCAGCGCCGTGCCCAGTGATTTGACCAGCAGGGTCTTCGCCAGACCCGGCATTCCCTCCAGCAGCACATGGCCATTGGCCAGCAGCGCGACCAGCAGTCGCTCCACCACCAGTCCCTGCCCAATTACTGCTTTGCCGATTTCGTTTCGCAGCCGTTGCGACCATTGAGAAGAATTCATCATAGGAAAACTAGGGAGTAAGCGCTGCAGTCGCCACAATCTGTTTATTGCAAATTGGGTCAGGCACATTTCCCACGCCCACCCCGTTTTTTCATAATTCCGAAAGGGATCAGCCCCCCATCACTGCATGCAAGACGAACACCGCGACAATCCCTTTCCCAAGCAGCCGCCCCCTGCATTGCCCCGGCCCATCCATGCACCAGGTCCAAAAAACAGCCGCCGTGCCGCCTCGCCAGCAATAAGCCGCAACCTTGGCAACATTGATGCCGTCATCGGAAACATTGCGGACCAACGGGACTTCTATGCCCCAAACCGCCCAGGCGCAGGCCAATCCATTTCCCGGCCTCAACGCGCTGGAAGCATCTGCTCGCCACGCCTCAACTCCATTTCGATGCAATCGCTTACGAATAAATCCCAGACACCCCGTTTATCTATTAAACAACCACGCGCCCCGTCCTCTCATCCTCCGGCACTAGATTAGCTACAGCCCGCCAACATACTATTTCACACACCATGAAACTATCCATCAGCGCCGCCCATCCGCTCGCCACCGGGAAACTCGCCCTTGCGGCCGCCGCAGCCCTGCTGCCGCTTTCCTCCTTCGCGGCCAATTGGATTGGCAGTGACGGGAACTTTGCCG
>CALNBE010000262.1 GCA_937874455.1 uncultured Opitutia bacterium
GGTGCCGCGAATTTCCTCCGGCAGCTCCGTCGCCACAAAAGCCCGCGCCGCCGCCGTGTCGGCAAAGGTCTTTCCCTGCGCCGCCAGCAGAGCCCGGGCCATTTTCCCCTGCCACACCGGAGCAAGCGACGCTCCGGGCAGGGAGCCGCGGGTGCCAAAGAAATGTGCGGTCAGACTCATCGCGAGGGGAAAGGAAATTACCGCGATCCCTGCAAATAATCGCGCCGCCGTCACCCTTATTTTTCCCCGGAGGAAATTCGCGCTCTGCCATTGCCTCTCGCCTTTTCGCACCCCAGTCTTCAACTTTCCGTGTTTTCAACCATGACCGCTACGAACGAAAAACCGGCGACCAAACCCGTCGTCCTCACCTGCGCCCAACCCACCGGAAAACTCCACTTGGGCAACTATCTCGGCGCGGTCATCAACTGGGGTCGGATGCAGGACGACTACGAATGCTTCTTCGGCATCGTCGATCAGCACGCCATCACCATCCCCTACACTCCGGCGGATTTGCGTCGCAACACCTACTCCTGCCTCGCCCAGTACGTCGCCTGCGGGCTCGACCCGTCCAAGAGCCACCTCTTCGCCCAAAGCCACGTCATCGGCCACACCGAGCTGGCCTGGATTCTCGGCTGCATTTGCCCGCTCGGCCAGCTGGAGCGCATGACCCAGTTCAAGGACAAGTCCCGCAAACAGGAATCCGTCGGCGCGGGCCTCCTCTACTACCCGGTGCTGATGGCGGCCGACATCCTCCTCTACAACGCCACCGTGGTGCCGGTGGGCGAGGACCAGAAACAACACCTCGAACTGGCCCGCGACCTCGCCGAAAAATTCAACCGCACCTATTCCCCGACTTTCAACGTCCCCGAGGCCTTCTACGGACGCGCCGGCACCCGCATCATGTCCCTCCAGTCGCCGGACTCCAAAATGTCCAAATCCGACCCCAACCAAAACGGCACCCTCTACCTGATTGATCCGCCCGAGGTGCTGCGCAAAAAAATCCTCTCCGCCGTCACCGACTCCGGCAGCGAGGTGCGGGCGGGCGACGACAAACCAGGCGTCTCCAACCTGCTCAACATTCTCTCCGCCGTCACCGACCGCCCCATCGCCGATCTCGAAAACGAGTTTTCCGGCAAGGGCTACGGCGACTTCAAGAAAACCGTCGCCGACGCGGTTATCGCCCGGCTCGACCCGGTCCGCCAACGCTACGAGGAACTGGTCAACGACACCGCCGCCCTCGACCAGATATTCAAGTCCGGGGCCGACGCGGCGCAAAAAGCCGCCTACCGCACCCTGTCCAAGGTTTACCGCAAAACCGGTTTCGTCGAACGTCCGCGCTAAGCCGCGGGCGGCGCCCCATCCGCACGGTCCGGCGTTTCATTTCCTCCGCCTCGTTTTCCTCCGCCATGCTTTCCCCCCACTCCCAATCCCCGCTCATCCCCCCGGCCAAAAACTACCTGGTGCTCCTCATCGCCGACGCCCTCGCCGTGGCGGGCGTCCTCGCCCTCTACTTCTTTTTCCCGCCCAGCGACACCGCCACCATCGCCGCCTACGCCGGCACAGTCGCCGCCGGACTCTTTGTCGTCATCCCCTGGATTATCGACAGCCTTCGCCCCTCCACCGCCCCCCGGGCGCTGCAATTGCTCCGCCAGGAAAACGCCGACAACCAAGCCCATCTGCAAAGCGACCTGCGCGCCCTCGCCGACACCCTGCTCAAACGGCTCAACCTGCTCGAAAAACACCTGCTCGCCCAGCCCGCCCCCGCACTCCCCTCCGCCCTCGGCGAACTCGCCGACCAGGTCGCCGCGCTGGCCCCGCTCTCCGGCGAGGACGGAGAAATCGCCCGCCTCCGCGCCCAGTTGGAGGAAATTCAAGCCCAGCTCGACGCCCTTGCCGAATCGCTCCGCGCGGGGGAAATTTCCTCCGCCCCGCCGCCAACGGAAACCGACGGCCCGCTCCCGCCTTCCCTCATGGCCAAAGCCTTTTCCTCCGCGCCCGCCGGTGGTGCCATCTCCCGCCTGATCGGCAATTCCCTCCGCGCCGAAGAAACTCCGCCCACCGCTGACCATCCCGATCTGGCCGAGGACGAGGTCTGGCACGCCGCCACCGAAATGGCCGAGGAGGAAACCACCCGGCCCGCCGCGCCCAGCCAGCCCGCCCGTCTGCCCAAAACCACGCCCCGCCAGATGGACGAAAACCAGACCGAATTGCTGCTCGAAGGATTTTCCGCCGCCCCGAAATCTTCCGTCACCGAAAATGCCGCCAAGGAAAAACCTGTGGACGCCCACGCCTCCGTCCTCATCGCCAGCATCCAAATCGGCATCGGTAACAAACCTTTCGTCCGCGGCACCGGCCCCGGGCTCAGCCCCGACATCGGCGTGCCGATGGAATACGTCTCCGTGGGCCGCTGGCGCTGGGTTTCCCCCGACCCTTCCCAGCCCGCGCAAATCACTCTCTGGAAAAACGACATCCTCCGCGCCGATGGCGATCCCGTCGAGCTGCCGCCCCACTCCGCCGTCGAAATCATCCCGCATTTCCCCGGCGAATAACCCCGCGCCCGCCATGCTTCTCCGCCTCCTTTGCTCCAGCCTCACCCTGCTCTTCCTCGGAGGAATTTCCTTCGCGGAGGAAACCGCTCCGGCGGCTGGTTCCGCCCCCGCCACCGCAAAGGAAAACGCCCCGCCGCCACTGGTCTTCCGCCAGGCCGGAGGTTTCTCCATCGTCAGCTACGACGCCATTTCCGCCGATCATCTGGCCGGCCAGTGCAACAACCTGCTCAACTGGTTCTCCGGGCAGTTCCGCTGGCCCGATCCGCTTCAACCCTACGACATCCGCGTTGACCTAGTGCCGCCGTTCGAGGCCGGCTGGCCCGGCCCCTACCAGATCAAGGTCGCGCCGACCCGGATCAACGTGCAAATCCGTTGGGGAAAAGACACCCGCGCCGACGACCTTCAACGCGCGCTCATCCACGCCCTGCTCGCCCGACTCTACCAGCACTTTGGTGCTCCCCAGCCCGACGTAAACGTCCCCAGCTGGCTGGTGCTCTCCTCCCAAAAAGATTTTTCCACCCGCCAGCAGCCAGCCTTGCTGGAACTCTGGGCCCGCCAAGCCCGCAACTGCCCAACCCCTGAATTCTCCCAGTTCACCGAGGAAAAACCCCGTCCGGCTGGCGCCCCCGTGACACCCGCCAGCACTGCCGAGGAACTGCAAGCTTTCTGGTTTCGCCGCGTCCTGAGCCAAGAGCCCAAACTCGCCGCCCCCGAATTGCTCCGCAACCTCGCCCGCGGTCACCCGCTACGCCAGCTGCTCGCCCAAAACCTGCCGGAGGAAGTCTGGGACACCCCCGCCCGCCGCGCCCTCTGGCTGCCCGTCCGTTATCAACAGGCCATCCGCGCTGGTGCCGTCCCCACGTTCTCCATGCAGGAATCCCGGGAATACCTCCGCGACATCCAGCGCTTCGTGTTCCCGGTCGAAGGAAAACCCTCCGTGCTTGATCCCGCCGGACTGCTCGCCCAGCGCGACCGGGAAGATGTCCGCGCCGAGGTGTTTCGCCGCCTCGCCAAACTTCGCATCGATATCGCCCGCGCCAATCCCGTGTGGTGGAACGCCTGGCACTCTTACGGGCTCTTCCTCGAACAATTTCCCTCCGCCTCCGAGTCTGATCTGCGCCAGCTCTGGCAACTAACCCAGGCCGACTCCCAGGACGCGCGACAACTGGAAAACGCCATCCGCCAGGCGCTCAACCAGCCGCCGGCCCAGCCCTAATTTTCCTCCGCCGTGCCGCACTGGAAGGACATTCCCATCCACGTCATCGACTTCGAGGGCAGTACCCGCACCGGCATCGTCGAATACGGCATCGCCACTTTGCACGCAGGGGAAATTTCCTCCGCCACCACCCGCCTCTGCCGCCCCGCCGCCAGCATCCCCCGCCTCGACACCCAATGTCACGGGCTGCGCGACGACGATCTGGCCCACTGCGCACCGGTCACCGCCGACTGGGAAATTTTCGCCGCGCTCCGCCGCACCGGACTCCTCGCCGCCCACCACTGCCCGGTCGAACAATCCCTCCTCAAACTCGCCTGGCCCTACCCCGGCGCCATGCCCGATCACGCCCGCCCCGGCCAGCCCGCACTCAACGACTGGGGGCCGTGGATCGACACCTACCGCGTCGCCCTGGCCTGGCACCCGCGCCTGCCCGACGGCAAGCTCGGTACGCTCATCAACTGGTTCCGGCTGGAAAAAAAACTGGCGGCACTGGCCGAAAAATTTTGCCCGCCCCACCGCGCCCGCTACCACTGCGCACTCTACGACGCGCTGGCCGCCGCCTTGCTGCTCCGCCACCTCTGCGCCCAGCCCGACCGGCTCGACACTTCCCTGGAAAACCTCCTCCAATCCAGCATGGGCGCCGCCCGCCTAAACGACCGCATGCAGGGCGAGCTGGAGCTGTTTTAAATTTTCGCACCCCCAGCCGCAGCCTTGTTTTCAACACCAAGGCACGAGGGAGAAACACCAAGTGCGCCAAGGAACATTCGTGTTCTTTGTGGCTATTCGTGGTTCCGAAAATGCCGCGTCCACGCTCCGAGCGCCGCTAGCGCCACGGATGCCACCTGCTCGGCCAGTGCCACCGCGCCCGCCGCCACGCAGGCGGTTTCCACCCGCAACACCCGGTCGCCTAGATGCGCACCGACAAAGCCCGCCGCCCGCAGCGCATCCCTTTCCTTTGCGCTCCAGCCGCGCTCCGGCCCGATCGCCAGCACCGCGCCCTTGGCACCGCGCACCACCGCATCCAGCGGTTCCGCCGCCTCGTAAACATCCAGAAAAACTTGGGCCCACCCCGGAGTTTTCCCCGCCAGCGCATCCGCCAGCGAGGCGTGCATTTTCCTCTCCGGCACCAGCGTGGAGAACGCCTGCGCGGTTCCCTTGCGGAGCAATTCCTCCGCTTCACCGCTCCGCCACAGGGTGCTTTGCGCGTAGGCGGGATCGCCTTTTTCTGTCTGAAAAAAATCCAGCCGGGCCGCGCCGAGCGAGGCGGCGTCATGCAAAATTTTTCGCGCCGTCTGCGGCCGGGGCAAGCCGACCAGCAAGGCCAGCGGCAGCGGGGTTTGCCCAATTTCCTCCCAGACAATCGTCCAGCGCATTTCCTCCGCGCCCACGGCCTCCAGCGTCGCCAGCCCGCGCCGTCCACCCATTTCCCCGACGCAAATCCGGTCGCCGGGCGCGCTCCGCAGCACTTCCCGCACATGCCGCGTCCGCGGATCATCCGCGGGCAGGCCGCCTTGCCGGGCTTCGTCGGGAGTGAGCAAAATGAGGTTCATCGTTTTTCCTCCGCCGCATCAAGCCGCCCCGCCTCCCCAGCGTCAACCGCGCAAAAGCGGCCAAAAAAAACGCCGCGCCGGAATTTCCTCCCGACGCGGCGCAAAGGAAAATTTCCTCCGGGGATCAATGCCCGTGCTTGCACTCGCCGCTGCCGTCGCAGTCGCCCGAGCCGTCGCACTCGTGGTCGTGATCATGGTGGTGATGGTGCCCGTGCCCGCCGCATCCGCCGCCGCAGCAACCGCCTTCCTGATGCGGATGCCCGTGCTCCAATTCCTCCGCCGTGGCCTCGCGAATCGCCACCACCCGCACCGCAAAATGCAACACCTGCCCGGCCAGCTCGTGGTTGCCGTCGAGCGTGATGCCGTCGGGATCAACCGCCGCCACCGTCATCACCCGCACACCTTCCGGCGTCTGGGCATGGAAACGCATACCCGTCTCGATCACATCAGCGACGTCGAAACGGTCCCGTGGCACCTTGGCAATCAGCCGCTCGTCGCGCACGCCGTAGCCGTGCTCCGGCTGCACCACCACGTTTTTCTCCTCGCCAACCGCCAGCCCTTCCAACTCGCGCTCCAGGCCGGGAATGATGTTGCTGAAGCCGTGCAGATATTCCAGCGGCGGCATCCCGCGGGAGCTGTCCAGCTCCTTGCCGGCGGCATCCGTCAGCGTATATTCAATGGCGACAACCTTCTGGGGAGCGATCTTCATAAGTGCGTTCACCGTGGCGGGCACGTTTCCCGACGCAAACCCCAATTTCCATTTCCTCGCGTTCTCCACTTGACCACCCGGCCAAAAATCGCACTTAGGGACGCTCTCTCAATGCAAATGGGGTCATAGCTCAGTTGGTAGAGCGCTACAATCGCACTGTAGAGGTCGGGAGTTCGACTCTCCCTGGCTCCACCATTTTCCCCCATCCCTTTGAAATAAAGGGATTGCGGGGGCAAATGGTGAAAAAAGGATGCTTTTTTTGGCATAAAACGCAAAACCAACGCGAAACGCCCAATGAAAAAGCACCTAATGCGCGGAATCCGCATTTTCCAAACTGCCCAAAGGCCGGGAAAATGGCTTGTGCAATGGCACCCAAAAATTGAGGGCAAGCGCACAACCAAGACCCAAACATTTGCCTCCAAAAACTCCGCAACAGAATTTGCCGCCGAACTATGCAGAAAAGCAAAAGAACACGGACGCCGCACCCTCAACTTTCAGCCCGAACAATGGCAGGGCATCCAACTTTTCCTTAAAAGAATCGGGGAAGATACCGATTTGAACGCCGTTGCGGACGTATGGGAAAGGCACATTGAGCGGCAAACGCCTTGGACGCTTGAAAGAGCTATTTCCCAGCACTTAGAACGCCGGACAGAGACGGGAAAAGAAGCATCCCAGCGGCATGTCAAAGCACGGTTGAAACGCACCCTCGACTTCTTTGGAAACGTCCGATTGCACGAAATCGAAACCGAGCAAATCCGCCGCTTTCTTACTGTCTTGCGGAACTCCGGCGAGCATGGGGATTGGTCAATCTCGAACCACATCCGCACCCTCAAAGCCTTCTTTCGACGGGCAAAAATTGAAGGTTGGACAAAAGACAACCCCGTTGAGGCAATTGAGAACATCAACATCCTGCCGCTTGAAATCAGCGTTATTTCCATAGCAGACGCCCGAAAACTGTTTGCCTATGTCCGCGACAAGCCGATTTCCCCGCGCTTGGCATTGGAGACGTTCGGCGGTCTTCGTTACGCATCAACCGCCAAAATGAAATTTGAGGAAATCAACTGGGAAGAAAGAGGAATCGAACTTCCGGCCAGCAAACACAAAACCCGGAAACGTCACTTTCACGAAAAAATGCCCGGTAACGCTTGGCAATGGCTTGAGGCTTGGCGCACCGACCCGCGCCCGTGGAAAATGACACCGCGCCAATGTTTGAGCGCAAAGAGTGAGGCTTTCACAGGGGCGGGAGTGCCACACCCGCAAAACATTCTCCGGCACTCCTTCGCGTCTTACCACGTCGCACTTTTCCGCGACGCCGCCGAAACCGCAACATTGCTCCAACACAAAAACCCGGAACTTCTTTTCAGGCACTACAAGGGCAGGGCGACGGCCTCCGATGCGGAGGCGTTTTTCTCCATCTTTCCGTGACAAAGGGGGCGGCTCATTGCCGCGCCCCCTTCGCGCTCATCCCCCCGGCTAGGATTTTCGCTTTGTTGAAAAGGCTTTCACGCCCTGCCCATCGGCTCCGCTTCGCTTCGCCTCCGGGCATGAAAAAACCCGCGCTTGCGGCGCGGGTCTTGGCATAAAAGCCCTTTCGCTTTCCGGTGCTCGGGTCGCATCCCTGCGTTGCCCTATCCCCCGGAAAAGCGCGGGGAAGCTCCCCGCCTTTCTACGTTTTGTCAAGCGTTGTTCTTTTTCCATGCCTGAACGTCATCATGATTTCCGATGAAATAAAAAACAAGGCCGTCCTCCTTTGCCCGGAAAACAGCACGCAAACCCAACCCAATTCTTACTTCATACGCGCTGCCTCCTCTCACCTTCAAATCCCTTAATCCAAGCCCTTGGTGTAAGTGCGGATGCCCAAATGAAGCAATAACTTTATCTACAATATCCGCCGCCGTCTCTTTTTTCGGAAGTGCGTTTAATTGCTTTATGAACTTTTTTGAAAATTCAACCTTCATGTTAGCAAATCCCGGCAGCTTTTTGCCTGAATAAATTCTTCTTCCTCATCCATTTTTCTCATTGCTGCCAAAACCTTAGTGTCCGTAACACGTTTCACGCGAAAGGGCAGACGCTCCCGAAATCCGCGACGAATTGCCGCGCTGAAGGTTTCATTCTTGCGCTTCGACGCCTTCAAAAGCGCGTAGGTGTCCGCATCAACTTCCAAGGTGTAAGTGTCTTTCTTGTTCATGCGTGAAACGGTTGCCGTCTTTGGCTCCCCGTCAAGGCCGTTCCACCAATCGGAAATTCCCGTTAAAAAGCTCATTTTGTGACAAGCCAGAGGCCCAGCGCAACGCATCCGGCACCAATCAGGGCATTTTCTTGTTTCGCTTGTTCGTCCGGCTCCGAAATGAACAGCGAGAAGGGTCATTCCAGATTACCGCCGCGACTTGCTCGACAATGGCGGGGGGCATTTTCGGCGACTCCGCCAAATCCGATTTTTGCAAAAATTCGCCCATCCATTTACTTAATTAACGATAAAATTTGCCATAAATCGCGCAACAAACGATTGACTTAGCTCTTATAGGATAATTGAACGAATAGACAACTTATCTCATTGTCATGAAATCCCCCTCCCCGTCTCTCCGCAATGCGTCGGCATGGCTGCTTGGTGCAGTCGCCCTCTCTTTCCTTCCTCACTCCTCCGGTGCCGACTATTCTTGGGCACTTGAAACTGGCGAAGGAAATTTTTCTGATTTTACCAACTGGAATGTCATCACCTATTCCGAAGACGCGGAACCGGTGGCATCGGAAAACCCCGCCACCCAAGCTCCAGGCGAGGGCGATAAAGTGACCGTCAACCAAGCCGCTAGCACGGTAAAGATTAATTCCGGCGACACAATCGCCTACGGCGAACTCGATTTCTCCGCCGGGTTCATGAACATTTCCGGCGGCACCATCACCACCACTGGCAAGCAGCACATTGGCAGCTCCAGCGGCAGCGGCGACACCGATTACGAATGGACCGTTTCCGGAGGGGCGACCTTTTCCACCAGCGGCGAACGCCTTACCTTTGGTGCCTCCGGCGGCACCACTGACGTGCTGGTCACCGGCGCGGGAACCACCGTCTCGTCCAGCGGATACATCCTCGTCGGCGCTTCCGGCGGCACCGTCAATTTGACGCTGGCGGACGGAGCCCTGCTACAAAAAACCAGCGGCAATTACGAAATGATCTTTGCCGATGGTGGCAACAGCACCGCCACCGTCACGGTCTCCGGCGGTAGCACCATTCAATCGTCCACCGACATCAAAGTTGGCTGGGCCGACGGCGTCGCGTCGCTCACCCTCGGCACCGCTGGCGTCGCGGGAGACAATGGCTACATCAATATCACCGACACCAAATTCCTTCGCATCGGGCGGGGTTCGGATACCGACGGCGACATCAATGCCAATAACAGCGGAACCATTACCCTGAACAACGCCTCCAAGATCACCGTTTCGGGTGAAGCGTGGGTTGGCTCATATCGTGGCAACGGCACTTTGATTTTAAATGACGACGCCGAAATTGAAGCCCGCCAGGTGCACGTCGCCGTCCACAAGAGCAATGGCTACATCGAGCTAAACGACAATGCCAAGCTCACCTTTGGCACCTCCTCCTCCGCCTTTGGTTTGCAGGAGGGCGGACAGGCCGTCGTCGTCCTCAACGACAACGCGCAAATCATCGGCGGAGCCGCTTTGGACATCGGCAAGACCCACAGCAGCACCTCCGGTAGCCTCACCCTGAATGATCAGGCCAAGTTCACCTTGGCGGGAGAACTCAATGTCGGATACTCCAACGCCTCCGGCACCCTGATTCTGAACAACACTTCCTCGACGGAAACGCATGTGGTTTCCTCCGCCACCCACTTGGCCATTGGGCGCCAGGGCGGCACCGGTTATGTTGAGCTCAATGGTTGGTCCAAGCTCGCCCTCGACGGCGGCACCGTCAGCGTCGGCTACGGCAACAATAGCAATAGTGCAGCCTCCAAAGGCACCTTGATTCTCAACGCCAACTCCGCGATTGCCGCCAAGAACTTGGAAGTGGGGCGAGAGAATGCCAATGCCGGGGGACGGGAAAGCGAATGGGGCGGCTACCTTGAATTAAACGATAATGCCAACATCACCCTGAACGGCAATCTGGTCGCCAGTTCCTCCAATGCCCGGGCACGCATTGTGTTGAACAACACGGCCAGCATCACCGGCATCACCCAGATTAATTTCCAAAACGAAAGCACTGCGGCACAACTGGAGTTGAACGGCACCGCCGCTCTCTCCGCCGACAACTTCATCCTGCGAGGAAAAGACAGCAGCATCACGCTGAATGACTCTTCCCGCCTCACCATTACCGGTACCGGTGAACACAAGATGATTGACGGGAAAGACTACGACAACGTCAGCATCAATATTAACAATAACGCCCAGTTTGTTGACGCGGGCACCGTGGTCATCGGACACAATCAAGGCAACGAAACCGGCACCACTGCCAAGGCCACCATCAATGTCGGCGATGGCACGGGCGACGCGCTCTTCCAAGCCAATCGGATCATTCTGGGCCGCTCGGATAAAAGTACCGCCGCTAATGCTGCAATCTCCGAGTTGAACATCAACGCCGGGGGCACCGTCGCCACCAACACCATCGAAAGGGGCGGCGGTACCATCGCGACCAAAACCATCAATGCCAACGGAGGCACCATCAGGGCCCTCAGCGATCAGGACAACTTTTTCAAGGACGCGCAAAGCAGCGGCTCCAGCTTAATCGTCAATATTCTCACCGGTGGACTGACTTTTGACACCCAGGGATTCAAGGTCGGCGTGGATACCACCCTCTTCGGCACTGGCACCCTCACCAAGGTCGGCACCGGCACCCTAAGCTTTAACGGCTCTTTCACGGGAAGCACTGTTGTGGCCGCAGGTAGCCTCGGCGGCATCGGCACCCTTGGCGATATCACCGTGCAAAGCGGCGCCTCCCTCGCCCCCGGCAATTCCGTCGGCACACTCGCCGCTGACAATGTCACTCTCGAATCCGGGGCCACCTTGGTGCTCGAATACGATGCGAGCAGCATCGATCAGCTTGCTGTCACCAGCCTGACCTTCGAAAATGGTTCCAACCTCTACATCGACGTGCTCGACGGCACAGGGATGCGGGCAGGCGACATTCTGACCTTCGCCAACACCACCGTGGATCTCTCCGGGGTGAACATTTCCGGCACCGACGGCTACACCTTCGCCTACCAAGGCGGCAACTTGGTCGTCACCGCCGTCCCCGAACCTTCCACTTACGCGCTCGTTGGTGCCGCCGGACTGCTCGGACTCGTCGCCCTGCGCCGCCGCCGGAAGCAGTAAAACTGCTTTCGTCCCAACAAAAAAAAGGAGCCACACAAAAAACGGCTCCTTTTTTATTTCCCAAGGCGATTCGCCTTAGCCCTGCGCCGGCGGTTCTTCCTCCAACGATCCGGCACCTTCCTCCGGATTTTCCTTTGCCGGCTCAGTCGCGGGCGCTTCCTCCGCGGAATCCGTCACAGGGGCGGTTTCGCCAACCGGCTCAACAGGCAGATTCTCCACGCCCAGCGCCTCGGCAATTTCCTTTGCGGTGGTGGCTACAGGTTCCTCCACGTCGCCCCCTTCCTCGGCCTTCGCGGCTCGGGCTTGCGCCTCGGTCATCACCGGCGTCGCAAACAGGCGTCCGTCGGAATACTCGGTCACATAGCCCTCGGAAACCAGCCAGCGCACGGTATTCATTAATTCGAGAACCACCGGGTTGGACAGATCAACCGGGGCGGGTGCAGGTGTTTCCTCCGCCACCGCGTTGGCCGCGGGCGCGGATGCTTCACCTGGATTTTCCTCTGCGGATGCCGTCGGCGCTGAAGCTGTGTTTTCTTCCGCAGGGACTTCGGCCACCGGGGCGTTTTCCGCCGGGACTTCGGATGTTTCCTCCGCGAGCGCGGTCTCAGCCGGGGCCGGTGTTTCCTCCGCCGCCTCAGCTTTTTCCTCCGCCGCTGGCACCGTCACGGGTTCCGGCACGATGCCCAGCATTTTTTCCGGGAGGTCGGCGACCTTGGTGTTCGGATGTTTTTCGATGAAATCAAAAACCTTCTGGATCGAGTCGGCAAACACCGTGTCCGGTGTGCGGAATTTCCTGCGCACCGCAGAAACATAAGCAATGCCTTTCGCCCCTTTCTTGTAGAGGCTGAAGCCCATTTTGCGCAGACGTCCCCGAATCGCGTTGGCGGTGTTGAGCGGGAACTGCCGCTGAAACGTCAGCTCGTGCTCAATGCCCGCGCGAAGCGGCCCGTTGGGCATGGTTTCGATCAACTTGCCGGAAAAGCGCACTTGGGTGCTGGCCCGCACCACCTTGTCCTTGCGATGGGTGAGGAGGAAATGTCGCGCGGCCTCCAAGCTTTCAAACACCGTCGGCTCGCCTTCCTGCGGCTCCTTGAGCGTGTAGCGCGTGGTTTTTTTCATCCGCTCCAGCCAAGCGGCAACCTGCGCCTCGTCGCGCACCGACTCAATGCGGCTGGTGAATTTCTCGAACGCCATGCGGGGCAGGCGGGCGGCGTGGTGCTCGCGCAAAATTTGCTGGTAGCCGTGGTAATTCGGCGGTGCCAGCAACTCGCCGGTGAAACCGCACTTCGAGACCATTTGGAAATTTCCCTTGGGCGGCTCGATCTCGATTTCCTCCGCGGTGAAAAATTGCTCCAGATGCTGCTTGAGCACATGAGCCACCGCGTCGTTCTCCGAAAGGAAAGGCAGATGGTCGGGCACCGACTGGTAGAGCATCGCGTCCTCGCCCTCCGCCTTCGACAGCGGCTTGCACACCACCACGAAACGATCGCTTTTCTCCAAAATCAAATGGGCGATTTCAAAAAGCTCGTAAGTCCGCATCGACGCCTTCACCGCCTTGGCCAGCACCGCGAAGGGTTTTTCCTCCGGGTAAAACACCACATCAGCCACCAGCGGTGGACGGGGCTGCCGCCGGGCATTTCCTCCGCGGTCGCCGCGGTCGCCGCGAAATCCCCGATCACCCCGATCACCGCGGTCACCGCGGTCACCACGATCCCGGTTGTCGCGGAAGGGACGCCGGTTTTCGCCACGACCCCCGTCCTCGCCGCGCTCGCGCGGCCCACGGTCAAAACCGCGCCGGTCCGGCCGTTTTTCGCCGAAGCGGCGTCCGCCTCCGCGCGTGTCCGTGAAGTCTCGCGTCTCACGCGGTGGTTTGGGCTGCCGGGGTTCGCTGCTGGTCGCCCAGGAAGGGCCAAAGTTAAGCGATTGCAGCGCGCTCAAATCGGCGGGCTTGTTTTGGGATTCGTTGGGGGCTGACATCGGGCTTCCTGATTGAAAGAGATTCCGAGGAAGGGAAATTCCCCCGCCGACGCAAGCCGCTTTCTTTCTTCCGCCCTCGCATAAAAAAGCGGCCCGTCGCATGGATGCGATTGCCTTGCCCCGCCCGACCGCTTAGCGTTTTCTTCCGTTCCAACCTCAACTTTCTCTCCCCATGAAAAAACTCCTCGTCTGCCTTGATGGTTCCCTCTACGGCCAAAGCTGCTGCCAGTACGCGCTCTGGCTCTCCCAAAAAACCGAGGCCGTGGTGGACACGCTCTACGTCTCCGAGCTCTGGCAGTTCGAGGCACCCCTGGTGGCCGACTTCGGCGGCAGCCTCGGCGCCCAGCCCTACATGGGGCTCACCGCCCAGTTGCAAAAGATCGAGCAGGACAAGGCGGGCGTGATGAAGGAGTTTGTTGAAAAAGCCTTCGCCGACGCCGGCATGGCGGGCCACGTGAACTTCCACCACCGCACCGGCGTGCTGGTGGACGCCTTGGAGGAATTCGAAAAAACCGACCCCGCCCCCGAACTGCTCATCATCGGCAAACGCGGCGAGGGAGCCAACATGGCCAAGGCCCACCTCGGCTCCAACATGGAGCGCGTCGTCCGCGCCACTTCCCTGCCCTGCCTGATCGCCAACCGGGAGTTCTTTGAGCCAAAGAAACTGCTCCTGGCCTACGACGGCAGCTCCAGCGCCGACAAGGCCGTTGCCTGGTATGCCTCGCGCCCGGCCGCCCTCGCCCACACCGAGTTGCACGTGGTCACCGTCGCCAAACGCGGCGAGGAAGACAAGGCTTCCGAGCAACTGCGCAAGGCGGAGGAAACCCTGACCAAGGCCAGCCTCCACCCCGTCTGCCAAATGCTCGCGGGCATCCCCGCCGACGCCATCGCCGCCTACCAGCAATCCCAGGACATCAATTTCCTCCTCATGGGCGCCTACGGGCACTCCCGCATCCGCCGCCTCCTCATCGGCAGCACCACCACGGAACTCCTCCAACGCTGCCGCATCCCCACCATCCTTTTCCGCTAAGAGAAATTTACTCCGCGTGAAAAACTCCCCGCCGCCGCAAAGCCTCCTCATTATCCGGCTCTCCGCGATGGGCGACATTGTCATCGCCGCCCATGTCATGCAGGAGGACGCCCGCCAGTGGCCGCAATGCAAAATCACCTGGGTCGCCAACGAGCCATTTGCCCCGATGCTCCGGCAGATGCCCTTCATCGCCGAGGTTATTTCTTTCCGCAAAAAGGATAAACTCAAGAGCATCCTCGCCCTGCTCCACGAACTGCGGCAAAGGAAATTCGACATGGTCTGGGATCTGCACGGCCTGCTCCGCCCGGCCATGTTCACCCTGCTCTCCGGCGTCCGCCTCCGTTGGGGCATCCGCACCAACAAAGGCCTGCGCGGCCTCACCTACACCCGCTGGGTGCCGCCGCTCACCAACGAGCTGGGCCGCCACGCCATGGCCCATTCCGCTGCCTTTGCCGCCTGCGCCGGACTCGACTACGCGCTCACCAGCAATCTGCAACTGCGCCCGTCCGCCACCTATCCGTGGCAGTCCTTCTTTTCCTCCGACCCGGACAAAAATTTCGTCGTCGTCACCGACAGCAGCCGCGCCTTCAAAAACTGGCCCTACTTTCCCGGACTCACTGAAAAAATTCTCGCCGCCAACCCTGCACATCGCGTGATTTGGTGCGGCGGATCCACACTCGCCACGCCGGCACATTTCCCCGCAACGCAATTCCTCAACCTCACCGGCATGCGCCCGATGGAGGAACTGGTCGCCCT
>CALNBE010000263.1 GCA_937874455.1 uncultured Opitutia bacterium
CCCTGAAAGAATTTTTAACGCCACGCCCCACTGCGCCGCGACTGCTGCCGCGAAAGCCGTCCCGTTTTTGGCCTCCCGCAGCAAACTGGTGCCGACCAGCCGAATTTCCTCCGCGCCGTTTTCCCTCGCCACCGCCAGCAAACGCCCGATCGCGGCCAGTCCCGCCGTTTGTGCCCGGAGGGAAATTTCCTCTGCGGGTTCGTCCAGCGCCGGACTCAAGCGCACTTCCTCGGTCGCCTCGGCCACCGCCGACAACGCCCCGGCGTGTTCCTCCGCCACCAGCACCTTGAGCGAGTTGGAGCCGACATCGATTACCGCCACGCGCCGGGCCATCGTCGTCTTTTTTACTCCGCCAAACCCCAGCGGCTGGTGAAGGGATAAAGGATGAAAAACCCACGCCCGATCACTTCCCTCTCCGGCACAAAGCCCCAGCCGCGGCTGTCGAAGCTGTTTCCGGAGTTGTCGCCCAGCGCGTAATAATGCGCCTCGGGAATCGTGCGCGCCTCCCGCAACGGCTGCGCGTACAGCGAACCGCCCGCGCTCGGGAAGTAGCCCATGTAATTCAAGTCGAGCCGCCGCTGGTTGTTTTTCTCGAAGGCAGGTTTTCCCGCGATCGGCACCCCGTTGCGATAAAGCACCGGACTCCGCACCTGCAGCGTGTCGCCGGGCAAACCCGCCAGACGCTTGATGTAGTAAAGATCCTGGGGATTGCCCCGGCTGTCGTTGAGTCCGGGAATGTTTTTTGTCGCGAAGACAAACGGGTCGCCGAGCTTGGGGCGGACAAAATTGTAACTCATCCGGTCCACAAAAACCATGTCACCGGTCAAAATGGAAAAATGCACCAGCCGTCCGCCCGCCCCCACGTTGTGCCGGGTGCGGAGGAAATGATGGCCGTCGCGCGCCACAATGTCGCCGCGGTTCCGGGCGGTTTCCAGCACTTTTCGCCAGCGCTCCACCGTACCCATTGGCAGTTTCGCCTGCTCGGGAAAATACGTTTTCAGCAGCACGGTGATGAAATCAAAGTCCTTGGGCACCGCCACCGGGATTGATGCCGCGCCGACCTGCAACAGATACACATCGTTTGGCCCCGCCAGCAAACCGGTGCCAAAGACACCGCCGTCCAAGCCCACGGCTTGCACCGGACCGTCCACCGCCGAAAGCGGAATCCACACCTCGCCCGCCGCGTCCTGCGGCGCCCGCACTTCAATCCGCTTCGCCCATTGGGTGATTTTTCCCCACACGATTTTCCCGAAGCCCGGGCCGGCACCGTCAATCGGATACACCTCCGCGGTCATGCCGTGATAGGTGGGATACATCGAGTTGGTGGGGATCTTGAATGGCTGGAGAAAAAACGCCCGGATGCCGCCCGCCACAATCGCCGCGACAACGATCAACTCCACCCACTCGGGAATCATCCGGTTCGGGTAAACCGAGCCGCCCAGTTCCCGCAGCGTCGCCTCCAGCCGCTCCAGCGCCGGTTGCATTTCCTCCGCCGGAAATTCCTTTTCCTTTGCCAGCACTTCCACCGCGGCGCGCTCCTCGCCAAACCGCGTCCGCTCCGCTTCACTCCACAAATCGCGCCGGTAGGACCACACCCGCCGCGCATGGTGCAGCACCGCCCTGGATTGCTCCCGCAGTTCGCGGAGAGGGTCTTTTTTGAAAAAGGAAAACATGGGAAAGCTTGCCGAAAATGGACGAAACAGCCCGCAACATGCCAGCCGCCTCCACCGACGCAACCCCGGGTTTGCAGGGATTTCCTTTGCGCCGTTTTTCAAAAATGCGTGTAGCCGCCGGGAGCCGCCAGCAATGGCCGCCCGCTCCGCGCGTCCAGCAAAAGTCCGGCCCGCGCTGCGTCCGACGCCGCCACGCGCCCGATCACTGTCAGCGGCAGTTCCGGAAATTTCCTTTGCCAGTTCGCCAGCAACGCGGCGACATTTTCCTCCGCCACCGCCAGCAGCAACTCGTAATCCTCGCCATCCGCCAGCGCGTGCCACAGCGGGGATTTTCCGTCGCGCCGGGCAATTTCCTTTGCGGCCTCCGCCACAGGAATTTCCTCCGCGGCTAACTCCGCCGCACAGCCTTCCGGCAAAAAAGCGGGCAAATCCTTCGCCAGGCCGTCCGTGATGTCCATGCCCGCGCGCACGCCGGCTTGCTGCGCCAGCCAGCGGCCTTCCGCCAGCCGCGGCGCAAAAAGATGATGCTTCCCCAGCAAACTGCCCCCCAACGCGCCCGTCACCAGCAGCACGTCGCCCACCTGCGCCGCCAGCCGCGGCAGGGGTTTTTCCACAAAGCCGGTCAACGCCAGCGTGGCGCAAAAGAAACCGCGATCCGTCCCCGCCACGTCACCGCCCACCAGCGTCATCCGGCCGCCGCCTATTCTTCGTTATAGCGGTA
>CALNBE010000264.1 GCA_937874455.1 uncultured Opitutia bacterium
TGTTTTCCCAGGAGGTTTTCCCTCCGCGTTCGCGCGGCACCACATGGTCGAGAGTCAGTTCGGCGGAGTGGCAGTGCTGCCCGCAATACTGGCAGCAATGGTTGTCGCGGAGGTAAACATTGTCGCGGGAGAACCGGATGCCGCGCCGGGGGATGCGATCGTAGCCGGTGAGGAGCAGCACTGGGGGAATTCGCAGGGTCAGGCGGACGGGGTGGATGCTGCGCTCGGGAGCGGGATTGTTTTGAGAAAACTCAATCCAGTCGGCGGCGTCGAGCACCCGGTGGCCGCCCTGCGGATCGGAAAAAATCACCTGCGCGTGCTCCTGAAAGAGCAGGGTGATGGCGCGGCGGACGCCCACGATGTTGACAGGCTGCCAACCCCGGTTGAGGACGAGAACACGATTCTCCAGCGGCGATGCCATAACGGGGAGAGGTGTTTATTCCCTTGGCGGGCGGGTTGTCAATGGCCCGTCCGGGCGCGGAGGAATTTTTTTCGCCTCACTCAATGGCGGCGGGCGGGATGATCGCGTACATGATGGCGAAGTAGTGGCAGATGCTTCCCGCCATCACAAAGGCGTGCCAGATGGCGTGGTGGTAGCGGAGCTTTTTCATCATGTAAAAAACCGCACCGCCCGTGTAGCAGAGTCCGCCGGTGAAGAGGAGCCACATGCCGGCAGGGGTGACGTTGGCGAGCATCGGTTTGAGGGCGATGACGATCATCCAGCCCATGCCGACATAGATGAGGGTGGAGAGCAGGCGGAAACGTCCGGTGAGCCAGAATTTCAAAATGATCCCCACCAGCGCCAGTCCCCAGACCACGCCGAAGAGACTCCAGCCAAGGGCGCCGCGAATGTTGACGAGCATGAAGGGTGTGTAGGAGCCGGCGATGAGGATGAAGATCGCCGCGTGGTCGCATTTGCGGAGGAAATGTTTCACCCGCTCGTTGGTGAAACTGTGGTAGAGCGTGGAGGTGGTGTAGAGCAGGATCAGGCTGCTGCCGAAAATGGCCGCGCCGACCACCGCCCAGGCGTCGCTGCGGAGCGCCGCCAGCGTGACCAGCACGGCGAGTCCGGCGATGCTCAGGAGCAGACCCACCGCGTGGGTGGTGCTGTTGGCGATTTCCTCGCCGAGGGTGTATTGCGCGGGTGCCTTTGCCATGGCAAAGAGGGTGTCCCGCCGCGGAGGAAATGAAAGCCGGAAATGCGCGGAGGAAATTTATTCGCGCCAGAGGGCGACGTCGCTCCATTCGCCCATCACATCGCCCTCGACGCGAACCTGGCCCCAGGCGGCCTTGGCTTTTGCTTCGAAGACGGAACGCACCGCGGACTGTTCCTTGGCGAGGATGCCGCTGAGGGCGAGCACGCCGCCCGGCGCGACCGCCGCCAGCAGGTTGTCGGCGTAAATGCACAGCACATCGCTGATGATGTTGGCGAGCACCACCTGGGCCGGGGCGAGGTGGGGCAGGCCTTTTTCCAAACCGTCGTGGGTGAATTCGGCCTGGGCGGGGGAAATGCCGTTGGCGGCGCGGTTTTCCAGGCTGACGCGCACGGCCTCCTCGTCGCGGTCAAAGCCGTGCACCGCCCCGCAGCCGAGTTGGGCGGCGGAAAGGGCGAGGATGCCCGAGCCGCATCCGGCGTCGATGACGCGCGTGGCGGCGGGATCGTGTTTTTCCAGGTATTGCAGCAAGCGGATCGCGCAGAGCCGGGTGGTCGGGTGGTCGCCGGTGCCGAAGGCCAGCCCGGCGTCGAAATAAACCACGGCGTCGCCCGGCGGCACGGCGTACTGGTCGCGTTTCCATTCGGGCACCCAGTGGAGTTTTCCATGCTGCCACGGGTGGAGATTGGCCTTGTAGGCCTCCTTCCAGTCGCGGTCCTCCAGCGTGCCGAATTCCGGTTGCGCGGGCAGTTTTTTGAAGGCGCGGCGCAAATCGGCCCAAGCGTCGGTGGCCTCCGCTTCGCTGTCGAAATAGCCCATCAGGTAATGCGGCGCGGCGGGGTTTTCATTGTAGAGCATCCACGGGGAGCGAACCAGTTCGCAGAAGAAGTCCTCGAGAGGCTGGGCCATGTCGGCCGGAATGACGCAACGAAGTTCGATCATGAAAAACAGTCGGAAGGAAAAGTGGTTTCTTGTGAATGCTTTCGGCGGGGCAACCTAATTTCGCGGAGGGATTCCGGGCGATTTTGCTTTTGCCGGAGGGAAATCTTCCTTTGCTCCCCCGGCATGGCCAAAGTTGACATCGATCTTTTGAAAATGGTTTTGCAGCGCAACAGCGTCGATGTGCGCAAGATCGCCCAGATACTGGAGGACATCAACCAAGAGCAGCTCGCGGCGGAGGAGGACAACGAGAAGGATCCGCCCGTGAAGAAGCAATACGTGGTGGTGCTGAGCGATCCCGAAGGCGATTTGGAAGGCAAGGAATACACCGGCTGGGTGGTGCAGATCCCCGAGGACGAGAGTCCCTACGAGGCCAACGACAAATTGATCCGTGCGGCTTACGAATACAACGTGACCAAAAAGGGGCGGCGGATGCCCGTGCAGCAAATCAGCGAGGTGTGCGAGCACGTGGCGGCGAAAATTTTGAAGGAGCAAAAAATCTGGGTGCGAACCAAGGAGCCGGTGTTCATTTTGCGCACGGACAATGTGGTGCCGATGGAGACCAAGCTGAAGCGGCACGAGTGAGGGGCGCTGGGGAAATGTCGGCGAAGGAAAAGCGAGGGGCGCGGAGGAAATTTTGAATCACAGATGGACGCGGATGAACGCGGATGTAGGGGCTTCGCTTGCGAAGCCCACCAGACGTTGAAACCACGAATGGGCACGAAGGGAATGGGGAGTAGGGAAAATTGAGCGGCGGAAAATGGGGAGCGCACGCATCTTGCGTGCGGTGTTCGGCATCCTGCCGGACACATTTCACGGACTTGAGGGAATCCCGCTCCTTCGGCATAATCCCATCGATGCCACGAAAAATGGCTTGAAAACGCAGGAAGCGGGTGTCACTTAGACTGTCGTCTTCCTAAAGCCCATGCGCTCGCCAAGGAAATTTTTGTTTTCCAACCCCTTGAACCCCATGCTTTCCCCATGCCCAAGCTGTTTTTCCTTGCCTTCGAGTTTAACCGATGCCGTTTCGCGGCCCTAATCATCCTGCTTATAGGATGTGTGTTTTTGTGCATCAATTGGTTCTTGAGAGATGATGCTGTTTCTTTTTTTATTGTTAAAAATTCTTTGAGTGAGGGAGGTTGTTATTTTACAGGTATCAATGATCATGGAGTGGCTGTTGGGTTTTTTAAAAAAAATGACGGTAAGACGGGTCAATTTATCTGGACGGAAAAGGACGGTATGAAAGAGATTTTTTTACCTGTCGAGGACTTTCCAGAGTTTTTAAAAATTGATAATAGAGGAAATGTTGCGATATGCGAATATTCGACTCGACCTAAGTTTTATTTTTTAAAACATGGAGGTGAAAAAATTGAATGGGAGCTTCCAGATAACGAAGGTGGGCATATTATAGATATGAGTGATTCAGGAATTGTTCTAATTGGAACGAATGTATTTAGGAAGAGGCGCATGATGGTGGCTAAGACTTATGATGGTCAAATAACTGATTTGGGGGAGTTGGGAGAATTAA
>CALNBE010000265.1 GCA_937874455.1 uncultured Opitutia bacterium
CTTCTTGCTGGTGTAGTTGGTGAAAAAAACAAAGCCGCGCGCATCAAACGCCTTGAGCAGTACCGTGCGGCACGACGGCGTGCCGTCCGCCGCCACCGTCGCCAGGCTCATCGCATTCGGCTCCAGCAACTGCGCTTCCATCGCCTGCTTAAACCACAGTTCAAACTGCGCCTCCGGCGTTGCCGCCAGATCCTCCCGTTCCAAACCGGCCTGAGCGTAATTTTGCCGCAAACTGCTGATGTCCATGCCGGGCGTTTTCGCACATCCCTCCTCGCCTGTCAGCAGGGAAAAATTTCCTCCGCGCCCACAGGTGGGGCGCTCAGAGCAAAAAGGGTGTGCGCACACCCTGTCGAACTGTCCCAAGCCCACGGCAACCCATTGCCCAATGTTTCCACCCCTCGCTTCGGGCAAGCTGCCGGTGCGCTTTCACACCTTCTCCAATCGAAGATAGTGGATTCGGCAGGATGCCGAATCCCGCACGCAAGATGCGTGCGCTCCCCGTCGCAATCTCTCGCAACGCCCCGCTCGGTTCATTCATGGCCCCATAAATCCCTCAAAGCATTCCCCGCATCCCTCGTCCGTGGCTCAAAAAATTTTCCTCCGCGTCCTCCACGGCCTCCTGTTAAAAACCCATCCCTCCAACCACCAATCCGCCAAACAAAATCCCCGTCCATCCGCGTTCATCTGTGGTTCAAAAAAAGACCGGGCACCGTCAGGCACCCGGTCTTTTTTCGCGAAGGAAAAATTTCCTCCGCCCACCAGCTCAGATGTGAATCGCCTCGCCGTGCACCGCCGCCGCGCCTTCGCCAAGCGCCTCGCTCAGGGTCGGGTGCGCGTGGATCGAGGCGTGAATATCTTCCCAGGTCAGTTCCGTCTGGATCGCCAGCGCGTATTCGGCGATCAATTCCGTCGCCTCCGGGCCGACAATGTGCGCGCCGAGAATTTCACCGTGCTTTTCGCCGGTGATCAGTTTCACGAAACCATCGGTGTGGTTGAGCGCGACCGCCTTGCCATTGGCCACGAAGGGAAACTTTCCGACGCGATAGGCCAGACCCTTTTCCTTGCAGGCCGCCTCGGTCAGGCCGACGCTCGCCACTTGCGGACTGCAATAAGTGCAGCCGGGAAAATCCTTCACGCGGCGCGGCTTCCCGGCACCAAAAATGCCGTTGACCGCGTTCACCGCCTCAAAGGTCGCGATGTGCGCCAGCCAAGGCGGCCCGATCACGTCGCCCGCCGCGTAGATGCCGGGGACGTTGGTCGCATAGACATCATTTACCTTGATGTAATTCCGCTCCGTTTCGAGCTTCACCTTGTCGGAAACCAGCCCGTCCGTGTAGGCGTTCACGCCGATCGCCACCAGCAGGTGTGAGGCCTCCAGCTCGGACTTGGCGCCGTTCTGGTCGATGTGCACCTTCACGCCCTTGTCCGTGACCTCGATTTCCTCCGACTTCGCACCGGTCAAAACATTGATGCCCTGCTTGCGGAAAGCGCGCTCCACCACCCGGGCCACTTCCTCGTCCTCCACAGGGAGAATCGTCGGCTTCATTTCCACCAAATGCACCTTCGCCCCAAAGGTGTTCAGGAAGTAGGCAAACTCCACGCCGATCGCTCCCGCGCCGAGAATCACGATGCTCTCGGGACGCTCCTTAAGTTGCAGCGTTTCAAAGGAAGTCAGCACCCGCGGGTTGTTGTGATCGACATCCGGCAGACGGCGCGGGCGGCAGCCGGTGGCCAGCAGGATGTTTTTCGTCTTTAAAATTTTCCCCTTCTCCGCGCCCTCGGTGATTTCCACCATGCCCGGCACCAGCACCCGCGCCTTGCCGGTGATGTGCTCGACCTTGTTTTTCTTGAAGAGAAATTCGATGCCCTTCGCCATCTGGTCGGAGACCTTGCGCGAACGCGCCATGATCGCCCCAAAATCCACCTTCACCTCGCCCACAGTCAGCCCGAAATCCGCCGCGTGCCGGATCTCGTCGTAAATCTCCGCGCTCTTGAGCAGGGCCTTGGTGGGAATGCAGCCCCAGTTCAGACAGGTGCCGCCTGGCCGCTCCATCTCGACGCATACAGCCTTCTTGCCGAGTTGCGCCGCCCGGATCGCCGCAGCATAGCCCGCCGGGCCGCCGCCGATAACCACCAAGTCGTAGGTAATGTCTTCTGCCATGAGTAAATAGAGTTAAACAGGTTCGGGTTTTAAAAGCCCTGCAACGTTTCCAGAAACCGCCCAAAGGCAAAACCCCGCGCGCAATTTTCCCCCGCCCGCTTTTTCCCCAAAACGCCCGCTTTTCTTGCTTTTGTTCCCCCTTTTGCCCGGCATGATCCCCGCCATGAGCCGCCGCAGGACCGAGCGCCGTCACCGCGCCTTATCCCAGTCGAAAAAATTCATGGAGGCGCGCGCCCGCACCCTCCAATCCCGCCTCGGTCTCGAAAACGAACAACCGCTCCACTCCGACTCCATCGCGGAGGAAATTTCCCCCGAGGAACACGACCCCAGCGAGATTGGTCGCACGCCCGGACAACTCCCCGCCGCCAGTCCATTCGAAAGCACCGGGCCCACTCGCTTCCGCGTCATCTGCTACGACGAAAACCACCACTCCCGCGAGGAATTCTCCGAGGTGGACAAGCTCCCCGCCTACGTGGACAAACCCGGTGTCACCTGGATCCAAATGATGGGCCTCACCGACCCGGAAATCGTCCACATCGTCGGCGCCATTTTCGACATCCCGATGCTCGCCCAAGAGGACACCCTCGCCGTCTGGTCCCGCGCCAAGTTCGACGAATACGGCGAAATGATCCTCGCCATCGCCCGTGCCGTCCGTCTCGGCATCGCTGACAACCAGCCGCGCGGCCAGCAAATCTCCTTCGTCGCCGGCCCCCGCTTCGTCATTTCCTTTCACGAAACCGACGAGGATGTTTTCGCCGCGGTCGAAAAGCGCCTCGCCGACAACTCCGGGCGCATCCGCAAATGGGGGCCGGGGTTCCTTTTCTACGCCCTGCTCGACACCCTCGTTGACCGCATGCTCTACCTGACCGAGGAAATCGAGGATGCCATCGGCGAGTTGGAGGACAAAATTCTCTCCGACGACACCGATTGCGACATCGCCGAGGTTTACGATCTCAAACGTCTCGTCGTCCGCCTCAGCCGCATCACTCTGCCCATGCGCGACACGGTGCGCGTCCTCGAACACTACGAACACCCGCTGCTGCCCGCTTCGCTCGACGTTTACTTCAGCGACCTCAACGACCATGCCATCCGCGCCGCCGACCGGGTCGAACACGCCCGCATGATCCTCCAGGACTTGCAGGAATACCACCACACGCTTCAGGAGCGAAAAACCAACGACATCATCCGCGTCCTCACCGTGATGAGTTCCATCTTTATTCCCCTCACCTTCATCGCGGGCGTTTACGGGATGAACTTCGACTGGATGCCCGAAACAAAATCCTCCTACGGCTACCCGCTTTGTCTCGCCGCCATGCTGGTTTTCGCCTCCGGCACGTTCTATTACTTCCACCGGAAAAAATGGATCTAGCCTTTTCCCCTTGAGGCTTCCCCGCATTCCGCTTCCGTTGACTCACCAATTTCCTCCGCCCATGGCCTTCGATCCCATTCTTCTCGGCGTCAACATCGACCACTCCGCCACCCTCCGCCAGGCCCGCTACCGCGAGGCCGGACGCACCTGCGGGGAATTCGTCGAGCCTGATCCGGTCGCCGTCGCCCTCCTCGCCGAGCAGGCCGGGGCCGACGGCATCACCGTCCATCTGCGCGAAGACCGTCGCCACATCCAGGAGCGCGATGTGCTCCGGCTGCGCGAGGCGATGCAGACCCGGCTCAATTTTGAAATGGCCTGCGACGACGTCATCGTGGATTTCGCTCTGAAACTTCGTCCGGCCAGCGTCTGCCTCGTCCCAGAAAAACGCCAGGAAATCTCCACCGAGGGCGGCCTCGATGTCGCCGGCCAGCGCGAACGCATCACCGCCATCGCGGCAAAAATGACCGACGCGGGCATCCAAACCAGCCTCTTCATTGATCCCGATCCGACACAAATCGACGCCGCACTCGCCACCGGCGCACCTTGGATCGAGCTGCACACCGGCGCCTTCGCCAACGCCTACTACGACGCCCCGCTCCGCGAGGAGGAAATCCTCCGCCTGCGCCGCGCCGCCGAGCAGGCCGCCCAGTCCGGCCTCACCGTCAACGCCGGCCACGGCATCAACTACGTCAACATTCGCGAGATCCTCACCATCCCGCACCTGCACGAGCTGAACATCGGCCACAGCATCCTCTCCCGCGCCCTGCTTTACGGCATCGGCGAGGCGGTCCGCACCATGAAGGCCCGGCTGCGCGGCGAGTAAAATTTCCTCCGCGACCCGCTTCCCCTGTGGTGAAAATTTCCTCCGCC
>CALNBE010000266.1 GCA_937874455.1 uncultured Opitutia bacterium
GGCGGTGGCGACCTCGACGCATTGGGAGGTGGCGCGGGGAAAACTGGCGGCGGCGGGTTTGCTGGATTTTTTCCAAACGGTCACGGGGGGCGACCAGGTGGCGCGGGGAAAACCGGCACCGGACATTTATCTGGCCGCAGTGGCGTCTCTGGGATTGGCGGGCAAGGACTGTGTGGCGTTTGAGGATTCGTCGCCGGGAGCGCTGGCGGCGGCGGCGGCGGGATTGCGGGCGGTGATGGTGCCGGATCTGACGCAGCCGACATCGAAAGCGCTCGCCGTGGCGTGCCGGGTGGCGCGCTCGCTGGAGGAAGTGCGCGGGTGGTTTGGCGCGGAGGAATGACGGACGCCGTCTATTGGGCGGACGGAAGGCGGGAAAGCCAGTCTCCCGCGATGCGAACGGCCTCGCGCTGCTGGACGTCGAAGTCGGGCCATTCCTCTTCCTCGGGATCTTTTTCTTTCGCAGATTCCTGGTCGGCGGCGGTTTCCTCCGCGGAAGCCTGACTGGCCTTGAGCGCGGCGGTTTCCTTTTCTTGGGCGAGCGCGGAGTCGAGTTTGACCGGCTCGTTTTTGAAATTGTGGGTGGCCAGGGACTGGTAGGACTCGCGGATGGATTCGCGGAAGGACTGATCCTCGATGCGTTCGTTGCGCAGCCGGTCGTAGTTCAGGGGAAAAGTGCGGTCCTGCTCGCGGGACTTGGTCCAGGCGATGGTGCGGCCCAAAGTGAGGAATTCGGGCAGTTCGGCCTGACGGCGGAGGCTTTCCTCGCGCAGTTTTTCCACGAGTTCGGGCGAGACGACCGCCTGCAGATGGCTTTTCCTCCAGGAGGCGTTTTCGTTGGGGTCGAGCACGGAGGAAATGGCGTCCCACGGCAGAGGGTTCTGAAGGTCGGATTCGGCGACCGGGAGGACGCTGTAGATGGACGGTACGGCGATGTCGGACGGCACGCCTTGCAGTTGGATGGAGTTGCCGCTGGGCAGGTACCATTTTTGGACGGTGAGTTTGGCGGCGGAGCCGAGATCGGGATTGATGTTGTCGAAGCCGATGACGGACTGGACGCTGCCTTTGCCGTGGGTTCGCTCGTCGCCGACGACGATGGCGCGCTGGTGGTTTTGGAGGGCGCCGGCAAAAATCTCGCTGGCGGAGGCGCTGAGTTTGGAAACAAGGACGACCAGCGGACCGTCCCAGGCGACGTCGCGATCCGTGTCGTCGAGGTGGGTGACTTTGCCGTCGGAACCGCGCACCTGGAGCACGGGGCCGGTGGGGATGAAGAGCCCGGTGAGTTTGACCGCTTCGTCGAGGACGCCGCCGCCGTTGCGCCGGATGTCCAGCACGAGGGCCTGGACGTGGAGTTTTTTCAATTTGCCGATCAGTTCGCGGACATCCTCCGAGGTGCTGAAGGACTCCTCCTTGTTTTTCCCGTAGAAGGCGGGGATGGTGATGACGCCGATGGGGATGGTGCGGTCGCCCGCGGGGAGTTCGACGAGCGAGGCGTGGGCAAGTTTGGTGGTGAGTTTGATCTCGGTGCGCTGGAGGGTGATGGTGTAGCGGGCGGTGCGATCGATGGCGGGTTCGATGCGGAGGCGGACGTGGGTGTCGGGTTTGCCGCGGAGCTGGTTGACGACCTTGTTGAGGCGCATGCCGACGACATCGACGAGGTCGCCGTCTTTTCCCTGGCCGATGGCGATGATGCGGTCGCCGACCTTGATGCGCTTGGAGGCTTCGATTGGGCCGCCTGGAAGGATTTCCCGGATGGTGCAGTAGCCGTCGTCATCCTGGAGCATGGCCCCAACGCCGGAGAGGGCGTTGTTCATGGCGATGCCGAATTCGATCCAGGAGGGTTTGGAGAAAAAGGTGGTGTGAGGGTCGTATTGGGTGGTGATGGAATTCAGATAAACCTCCTCGATCTCGTAGGGCTCGAAGGTGAGGTAGGTTTTGATTTTGTT
>CALNBE010000267.1 GCA_937874455.1 uncultured Opitutia bacterium
GAGTACCCGGGAGGCGGATTTGGCCTGTCGGGCAAGTGCGGTGATTTGGGCGGTCAGCGGCGCGTTTTCCATGAAAAAGAAGGAGGATGCCGGGAGGAGGATTTTACAAGCCAAGAAGATAAGTTGAACGCGGGGAAAGTTTGTCCATAAGTGCTCAACTTGGAGTTGATTGATTGTTTTTGCGCAATTTGACTTGGGGGCGTGCTGGGCAAATGCCCTGAAACAGGCGCAAGTGTGCGAAGAACGCGCACGTTCAGTCTTGGCACAAGTGATGCTAAAAATCCGCAATCTATGGCTCAAGCTTCATCCATCCTGGTTATCGACGACGATCGTGATTTGCGATATTCCCTCCGCCGCGTGCTTGCGGCCCACGGCTACAACGTGAGCGAAGCCAGCAGCGGCGAGGAGGCGCTGGCGACGGTGGCAAAACTCAAGCCGCAGGTGATCCTGCTGGACAACCGCATGGAAGGCATGTCGGGGATTGAGACCCTGCAGCATTTGCGGACGGCGCACCCGCGGGGGATGATCATTTTGATGACGGCCTTTGGGACGACGCAGACGGCTATCGAGGCGATGAAGTTCGGGGCGTTTGACTACGTGATGAAGCCTTTCGATCCGCCGAAAATTCTCTCGCTGATCCAAAAGGCCCTGCAGTCGATCTCGGACCAAGCGGCAGCCTCCGGTCGGGAATACAAGCCGCTGCTCAACAGCGCGGATTATCAGGAGGGCATCGTCGGCAATTCGGAGTCGATGCAGACGGTGATCAAGACCATCGGGCAGGTCGCGGCAAGCGATGTGACGGTGCTGATCACCGGCGAAAGCGGCACCGGGAAGGAACTGGTGGCGCGTTGCCTGCACCAGCACAGCTTGCGCTCGCGGGCACCGTTTGTGGCGGTGAATTGCGCGGCGATTCCAGAAAACCTCATTGAAAGCGAATTGTTCGGGCACGAGAAGGGCGCCTTCACCGGCGCGACCGCGCAGAAGCTGGGCAAGTTTGAGATTTGCGACGGCGGCACGATTTTTCTCGATGAAATCGGCGACATGGCCCTGGCCACGCAGACGAAGATATTGCGCGCCATCCAGGAAGGGGAAATCCAGCGCGTGGGCGGCACCGGCACCATCAAGGTGAACGTGCGACTGGTCACGGCGACCAACAAGAATCTGGAGACGATGGTCGCGCAGAAAACCTTCCGAGAGGATCTTTACTATCGGCTCAATGTGGTGCGGCTTCGGCTGCCCCCGCTGCGGGAACGCAAGGAGGATATTCCTTTGCTGGTGGACTTCATGCTGCAAAAGTTGGAGGCGCGGAGGAAAATCAAGGCCCGCAGCCTGTCGCCGGAAGCGTTGGAGGCGCTGATGCGCTACAACTGGCCGGGCAATGTGCGCGAGCTGGAAAACGCCATTCACCGCGCCGGAGTGGTGGCCCGTGGCGACACCGTTTTGCTGAAGGATCTCCCGCCGGAAATTACCGAGGTGCCGAAGGTGAAGGCAGTCGAGCCGCTGTCGGTCTCCGGGCCGTTTTCCGCAAAGGAAAACGCCGTGGTGCCCACGGGGGCGAACGGGGTGCCGTCCGGCGAAGTGGACCTGTTTACCGCCGTGTATCGTTACCTCCGCTCAACTGCCGACACCAACATCCTGCAAGTGGTGGAGGAGGAATTGATCCGGCGGGTGCTGGCGGAAACGCACCACAACCACCTGCGCTCCTCGAAAATCCTCGGCATCAACCGGGCGACTTTGAAAAAGCGCGCGGACGAACTCGGGCTGAAGTAAGGCGCGAGGGAAACCGACGGGGTTGGGAAACTCACGCAGAGTCGCAGAGACGCGGAGGGAAATTTGCCGCGGGCTGCTGATTTGGCTTATGGTTTTTGAACAGGAGGTCGTGGAGGGAAGTAGGGGTTGAAGATAATCCGATGGTGTTTTGGCAAAGGAAATGGGGGGGCAAAAATGGCGCGCGATGAGGAGATCGCGCGCCACCTGACGTTGGTTTCGCGGAGGAAATTTTACTTGGCGAGGACGCGGCCGAGGATGGCGGCGGATTCGGCCAGATCGGCGTCGGAGACGGTGAGCGGCGGGAGGAGGCGGATCACATTGTCGCCGGCGGGCACGGTGAGGAGGCCTTCCTCGCGCAGGGCGGCGACGGTGTCGGCGACCGGGCCGGTGAGGGCGATTCCGGTGAGGAAGCCGAGGCCGCGCAGTTCCTTCACCTTTTGCGGGAAGGCGGCGATGGTTTCCTGCAAGGCGGCGCGCCAGGTGGCGGCGCGGGCGGAAAGGTTTTCGACCAGTTTTTCCGATTCCAGCACATCGAGCACCGCGTGGGCGGCGGAGCAGGCGAGGGGATTTCCTCCGAAGGTGGTGCCGTGGGAACCCGGCGTGAAGAGGTCGGCATGCGGTGCGCCGACCCAGATGGCGCCCATGGGAAAGCCGCCCGCGAGCCCTTTGGCGAGGGAAAAGGCGTCGGCCCGGACGCCCGCGTGCTGGAAGGCGAAGTATTTTCCGGTGCGGCCCATGCCGCATTGGATCTCGTCGAACATCAGCAGCGCGTTGTGTTTGTCGCAAAGTGCGCGCAGTCCGCGGAGGAAATCCGGGGAGGCGACGGCCAGCCCGCCCTCGCCCTGCACGGCTTCGACCAGCACGGCGGCGGTTTGGTCGGAGATGAGTTTTTCAAAGCTCGCCAGATCGTTGAGCGTGCCGACGGCGAAACCGTCGAGCATCGGACGGAAACCGTTTTGAATTTTGTCCTGGGGCGTGGCGGCCATGCCCCCGAAAGTGCGTCCGTGAAAAGCCTTGGCGGCGACGATGACCTGGTAGGCGACGCCCTCCTGTCCGCCGGATTTCCTCCGCCCGTGGAGCCGGGCCAGCTTGAGCAGCGCTTCGTTGGCCTCGGTGCCGCTGTTGCAGAAAAGCATTTTTCCCGGCCCGGCCTTTTCGACCAGGCGCTGGGCGAGTTTCCCCTGCAGTTCGTTGCGGAACAGGTTGCTGGCGTGGACCAGGGTGGAGACCTGTTGCTGCACGGACTTGACCCAGTGCGGATGGGTGTGCCCGAGGATGTCCACGGCGATGCCGGAGCAGAAGTCGAGGTAGCTGCGCCCGGCGTCGTCCCAAACGCGGCTGCCCTCGCCGCGCACCAGCGTGAGCGGGGCCGGGGCGTAGTTGGAGAGCAGATACGTTTCGTAGAGTTCGGTGGTTTTCATGGGAAAATTTCCTTTGCGGATTTTTACTGTCCGTTGCCGTGGACGATTTCGGTGCCGATGCCCTTGTCGGTGAAAATTTCGAGGAGCAAACTGTGCGGGACGCGCCCGTCGATGAAGTGGACGCGTTTGACGCCGCTTTGCAGGGCCTTCACCGCGCTGTCCACTTTGGGGATCATGCCGGAGGCGATGGTGCCGTCGCGCTTGAGTCCTTCGACTTGGCCGACCGGTAAGGTGGAGATGAGGGAGGACGGATCCTTGGGATTGGCGAGGAGGCCGGGGACATCGCTCATGAAAACCAGCCGTCGCGCCTTGAGGGAACTGGCGACGGCGGCGGCGGCGACATCGGCGTTGGTGTTGTAGGGCTGATCCTCGTCGTCAACGGCGATCGGGGAGATCACCGGGATGAAGCCGTCGGAGAGGGCTTTTTTGATGATCTTGGTTTTGACGAATTTGATGTCGCCGACGAAACCGATGTCGATGGGCTCGCCCGCTTCGTCGCGGCTGAAAAGTTTTTCGCAGAGGTTGACTGCGTTGCCCGCGATGCTTTTGGGGAAACCGCCCTTGCCCCGGATGATTTCGCAGATGTCGGCGTTGACGACGGTGTTGAGCGTGTGCTGGACGATTTGCACCGTGGCATCGTCGGTGACACGCATGCCGTTGCGCCATTCGGTTTTGATGCCGGAGGCGTCCATGGCGCGGGTGATGGCTTTTCCTCCGCCGTGGACGACGACCACTTGAATGCCGACGGAGGCGAGGAAAACGATGTCGGTGGCGACGCTGGCCCGCACCTCGGGATTGGGGTCGTCCATGAAGCTGCCGCCATATTTGATGACAAAGGTGTTGCCGCGAAACTTCTGGATGTAGGGCAATGCTTCCAGCAGAACCTCGGCTTTTTCGATGAGATTGAGATGCGAGTCGGACACGATGAGCGGTGTGTGTTTTGAGAGGCGCGGATTGTGGAACCAAGCGCGGCGCACGGAAGCCTAAATTTTTACGGCGCCGAAAGTAGCGAAACAGGTGTTTTTGTGGAGCACATCGACGGCGGAGAAGCCGGCGGCGCGCAGCCAAGCGAGCTGGGAGGAAACGGGCCGGGGAGTGTCTTCGCGTTCGATGTAGGCGAAAATTTCGTCGCGGGACTGGTCGCCCTTGAGCGCGGAGAGATATTCGCCGTAGCGCTCCCAGAGCAAATTTTGCACCGCGGGAATCTCGTGGGTGACCAGATCGACGATCCAGAAACTCCCGCCCGGTCGGAGCGCGGCGAAGCATTTTTGGAAAACCGCCTGGTATTCCGTGTCGGCGCGCAGGTGGTGAAGCGAAGCGGAGGCGACGATGAGGTCGAAACTCGCGGAGGAAAATTCCGCCTCGCGGATGTCGGCTTGCAGCGTCGTGACTTGGCCGGAAGTGGCGGAGGAAACGCGTTCGCGGGCGCGGTCGAGCATGGCGGCGCTGAGATCGAGCAAGGTGACGTCGAGCGCGGGCAGTCGCTGGAGCAGCGAGAGGGAGTAATTTCCCGCGCCGCAACCGATGTCGAGCAGCGCGGTGGCGCGCGGCGTGGTGCGGGCGGCGGCATCGCAAGCCAGGCGCATGGCGAGGGCGGCATCGACGGTGGAAGTCTGGCCGGTTTCGAGGTTGGAGAAGCGCGCGACATCGGCGTCGAAGCGGCGGCGGATTTCGTCAACGGAAGCTTTTTCTTTTTCGCAAGCCATGGGAGGAAAGTGCCGGAAAGGCGGCGCGGGGGCGAGTTGCTTTATCGGGAAAAACGCGTGTGCTGGGCGGCATGCCGGAATTAGCAGAAGTGGCCTATTTTGTCCGCCAGTGGCGCGCGGGCGTTGGCGCGGTGGTGGAGCGCGTGGAGACGCATCCGCGGGCGCGGGTGTTTCGCGAAAGCGGGGCAAAGGAAATTGCGGCGGCGTTGCGGGGGAAAGTTTTGACGGCGGCGGAGGCGGCGGGGAAGCAGGCGCTGTTTCGCTTCGCGGAGGAAATCTGGCTGGGGATTCACCTCGGCATGTCGGGCCGGCTCTTTGTGGCGGCGGAAAGGGCGGGCATGGCGCCGTGGGCGGAAAGTCCGGCCGGCCAGCCGCAGCCGCAGCACGACCATTTGGTGCTGCACATGGTGAATGGCGTGGCGCTGATTTACAATGATCCCCGAATGTTTGGCGCGGTGCGGCTGCACCGGGGCCAGGATGCGCCGGAGTGGTGGCGGAAAATTCCCGGCGCGCTGACTGCGAAGGAATTTTCGGAGGAAAAATTGCGGGGAATTCTGGCGCGGCATCCGCGAGTGCTGGTGAAAAGTTTGCTGCTGCGGCAGGAGTATTTTCCCGGCATCGGTAATTGGATGACGGATGAAATTTTGTGGCGGGCGAGAGTTTCCCCGCACCGGCGGGCGGAGGAAATGGGCGTGGAGGAAATCGCGGTGCTGTGGCGGACGATTCGCCAGGTGTGCCGGGACGCGCTGCGGGTGATCGGCGAGCGGTGGTATCCGGTGCCGGACGCCTGGCTGTTCAACCACCGATGGCAGCGCGGAGGAATTTGTCCGAAGGACGGAAGCCCGTTGCGTTATGAAACCATCGGCGGCCGCACTGCGGCGTGGTGTTCGCAGTGCCAGCGATGAAAAAAGCCTCGCCAGTGATTGTCTGCGGGCAAGGATGCCGTTTATGAAGAAACACCCCAAGATGTTGTTGTCGCTGGCCGCCAGTGGTTTGTCCGCCGGATTGCTTTGCGGTGCGGAAACTGAAGCGAAACAGCCCGAGGCGGCGGCGAGGAAGGAGATCGCAGCGGAAAAGGCGGAGCCGTTTTTTCGCGGAATTGACCTGTTGATGCCGATGACGGTGACGGCGCTGTATCAACTGCCGGCGGACGTGAAGAAGGCGGATGCGCGGATGAGCCGCTGGCAAGTGAGCGCGGAGGTGGCGGCCCGGCATGCGACCGAGACCGGTCTGTTTTACGGGTCGCTGGCTTACAGCTACACGAATTATCATTTTTCGGGAGCGAGCACCAATTTCTTTGGCGACACGGAGCGGGTGCTGGCCTATGCGCGCTACGAGCAGGCGTTGAACCGGACTTGGGGCTTTTTTGTGGATGCCTCGGGCGGTTTTGCGGCGGAGAAGGCGGCGAACATGAGTGATGGCACCTTTGGCCGTTTGGGCGGCGGCGTGCGCTACACGGTGTCGGAGGATTTGAGTGTTTTTGTGGGGGCGCAGGTGCTGACCCGGATGTCGGACAGCGCGACGGTGCTGCCGCACATCGGTTTTTCGTGGAAGATCGACGATCGGTGGTCCTTGAACGCGGTCAACGGGCTGGTGCTCTCCTACAATGTTTATCTTGACCGGTCGCTGCGATTGGATCTGGGCTGCACTTATTCGAACACGAACTTCCGGCTGCGGGATGATTCCTCCGGGCGGCATCAGGCGCTGGAGATTCAGGAAGTGCCGCTGGCGTTGAGCGCGACTCAGGAGCTGGGGAAGGCCAGTTATGTGCGCGGCAGCGTGGCGGGCCTTCTTTACAGCAAATACAAGGGCCGGAGCGGGGGAAATTCCGTTGGTGAAATGAAAACGGATCCCAGCGTGGTCTTTGGACTGGAAGCTGGGGTGCGTTTCTAAGACGGAGAATTTGAGCGCGACGTATGAATTCTGACCTGATCTTTGTTCTCGGCTTGCTGGGGTTGTGCGCGGTGCTGTTTGCGATCAACCGTCCGCGCATGGACGTGGTGGCGTTGCTGGTGATACTCGCGCTCCCGCTGAGCGGCGTGCTGACGATCAAGGAGGCGCTGGCGGGCTTCAGCGATCCCAGTGTGGTTTTGATTGGCCTGCTGTTTGTGGTTGGCGAAGGATTGGTGCGCACTGGCGTGGTTTACCGGGTGAGTGATTTGCTGCTGGAGAAGGCTGGGAAAAACGAGGCGGTGCTGATTGCGTTGCTGATGATTGCGGTGGCGGGCATGGGATCGGTAATGAGTTCGACCGGCATCGTGGCGATTTTTATTCCGGTGGTGCTGAGCCTGGCGGCGCGGTTGCGGATGCATCCCGGACGGTTGATGATGCCGCTGAGTTTCGCCGGGTTGATCAGCGGGATGATGACCCTGGTGGCGACGCCGCCGAATTTGATCATGGACGGAGCGTTGCGGGACGCGGGCAAGGAAGGTTTTGGATTTTTCAGCGTGACGCCAATTGGCGCGGTGGTGCTGGTGGTCGGGGTGCTTTATATGCTGGTGGCCCGTCGGTGGCTGGTGCGACCGGAGGAAAAGCAAAGCGCGGCGGCGGGGCGGACGCGGAGGAATTTCGGGGATTTTATTCAGGAATACCACCTGGCGGACCGGGAATGCCGGTTGCGAATTTTGCCCGGATCAAGCTTTGCGGGGAAGATGCTGCAGGAGCTGAACCTGCGCCATTTTAACGCCAATGTCGTCGCGGTGGAACGGCCGGGCCGCTTTAACAACACGGAGCTGCGGCACCCGCACGCCCGGATGGAGCTGCGGGAAGGGGACGTGTTGCTGATCGACATTTTTTCCGCGGCGGAACCGTTTCGCGAATTGCAAAAAGAGGCGCGGCTGGAGCAGTTGCCGTTGAGTGGCGGTTATTTCACCGACCAGTCGCGGGAAGTCGGGATGGCGGAGCTGGCGGTGCCACCGGAGTCGTCGTTGATCGGCAAAACGGTATTGGATTATTCCTTCCGCAGCAAATATGGCCTGAATGTGATCGGGATCCGGCGGGACCGAAAATCGCTGCCGGGGGATTTGCTGGAGGAAAAATTGAAGCAAGGCGACATGCTGCTGGTGATCGGCCCGTGGAAGGCAATTCGCCAGATGCAGGGCGAACCGGGGGATTTGCTGGTGCTGAGTTTGCCTGCGGAGGTGGACGAGGTGGCTCCGGCGGCGAGCCGCGCGCCCTATGCGTTGCTGTGCCTGGCCATCATGGTCGGGCTGATGGTGTCCGGCGTGGTGCACAATGTGCTGGCGGTGCTGATCACCTGTTTGCTGCTGGGGGTTTTTCGCTGCGTGGACATGGGCGGTGCCTACAAGTCGATTAACTGGCAGAGCCTGATCCTGATTGTCGGCATGATACCCTTTGCGACGGCGCTGGAGAAGACAGGCGGGATTGATTGGGCGGTGGATCATTTCATGGCGCTGATGTCCGGCGTCGGGCCGCGAGTGCTGTTGGGCTGCTTGTTTGTTTTTACCGCGGTGGTCGGATTGTTTGTTTCGAATACCGCCACGGCGGTGCTGATGGCCCCGATTGCCCTGAAGGTGGCGGAAAGCGCGGGCGCGTCGCCGCTGCCCTTTGCGATGATGGTGGCGCTGGCGGCCTCGGCGGCGTTCATGACGCCGGTGTCGTCGCCGGTGAACACGCTGGTAATGGGGCCGGGGCAGTATCGCTTCGCCGACTACGTGAAGGTCGGAGTGCCGTTTACCGTGCTGGTGCTGATCATCAGCGTGGTGCTGGTGCCGTGGCTGTTTCCCTTGTGAGGCGCGGAGGAAATCAGGCGCGGAGGAAATTTTCGCCGACAAAAAAACCACCGGAGCGGCCGGTGGTTTTTTTGCATCCGCGAAACGCGGAGGAAATTAAGCCTTGGTGACGAGGCCGGCCTTGAGAGCCTTGACGGACACCCATTGGCGCTTCACCTGCCCGGAGGGCAGCTTGACGCGAATGCGTTGCACGTTCGGCTTGAAGACGCGCTTGGTCTGCTTGACGAGCTGGAGGCCGATACCGCCGCTTTTCTTGCTTTGACCTTTGTGGATGATGCGGCGGCCCTTGACGGGGCGCTTGCCGGTGATGACGCAGACTCGGGACATGGCTGGCTGAAAAAGTTAAGTGTTTCGTTTAAGGGGGGCGGAACCTAGGAGGGGAGGAACGCTTGACAAGCCCTTTTTTTGCAAAAGCGCCGGGGCGCTCAGCGGTTGCGCCGTCGGCGGAAATTATAGCCGACGGGAGGACGCTTGGCCTCGCGTGGGCGGTCGAAGGGGTGTTCCGGCGTGTCCGGCCCCTTGGCTCCGGGGAGGAACGGGTGTTCTTCGCGCACGGGGATGGGCTGTTGGATCAGTTTTTCGATGGAGCGGAGCGCGGAGCGCTCGTCGCGCAGGACGAAGGTCATGGCCTGGCCGCTGGCCCCGGCGCGGGCGGTGCGGCCGATGCGGTGGACGTAGGCCTCGGATTCCTTGGGCAGGTCGTAGTTGATCACCAGATCGACGCCCTTGATGTCGAGTCCGCGCGAGGCGACATCGGTGGCGACGAGCACGGTGACCTTGCCCTTGCGGAAGGCGTCGAGGGCGCGTTCGCGGGCGTTCTGCGATTTGTTGCCGTGGATGGCGTCGGCGGAAATGCCGTTTTTGGAGAGAAATTCAGCCAGCTTGTTGGCCGCGTGCTTCATTTGCATGAAGACGATGGTGCGGGCGTCGGGATTTTCCCCGATCAAATGGAGCAGCAGGTGTTTTTTGTTCGCCCGATCCACGAAGCAGACCTCTTGGGAAATATTGTCGGCAGTGCTGGAAACCGGGGCGACGGCGATGCGGACGGGGTCGTGCAGCAGCGAGTCGAGCATTTCCTGAAGCGAGCGCGGCATGGTGGCGGAGAACATCAGCGACTGGCGCTCGACGGGCAGTTGCTCCGCGATGCGCTTGACTGCTGGGAGGAAACCCATGTCGAGCATCCGGTCGGCCTCGTCGAGCACGAAGGCGGCGACCTGGTCGAAGCAGACGTGCCCCTGCTGCTCCAGGTCGAGCAGGCGGCCCGGAGTGGCGATCAGCACATCGAGCCCGCGTTGCAGGGCGCGGATTTGCGGTTGGAAGCCGACACCTCCGTAGATTACCGCGCAGGAAATTTTCGCGTGCGCGCTGTATTCGAGGAAGTTCTTGTGAATTTGCGACGCCAGCTCGCGAGTTGGTGTGAGCACCAGCACGCGGAAGCAGCGGCGGGCGGGGCGGCGCGGATGCTGGAGCAGGAGCTGGAGCAGGGGAAGTGCGAAGGCGGCAGTTTTGCCGGTGCCGGTTTGGGCGCAACCCAGCACGTCCCGCCCTGCGAGGAGCGGCGGGATACACTGGGCCTGGATGGGCGAGGGGTGGGTGTAGCCCTTGTCGGTGACTGCCTGGAGCAGTCGGGGATCAAGGCCGAGATCGGCGAAGGCGGGAGCCGCCGGTTGTGCGTTTCGCATGGGAAACCTGTCGTGTGAAAAAAAGGATGAGAGCAAAGGAAAACCGGAAACTTGCTCTCATCGAAGAAGCGACTGGTCACGCACGAGGCGCAAAGGAAAGGCGAGGCGTATGGGTGGGCGGGCGCGGGGGCGCAAGCCGGAAGTTTAATGGGCCTTTTTCCCCGCACCGAGAAACGGTTGCCAGTGTCCGGCTTCCTCCGAGGCCATTGAGGCGGCCATGAAGGCTCCCCATTTC
>CALNBE010000268.1 GCA_937874455.1 uncultured Opitutia bacterium
CAACGGTGATCGTGGCGGGGGACCGGATCCGCGCGGTCGGCCCGCACCTCGCGGATCAACTACTCCTCCCGCTCGCGCTGGCCAAGGGTGGCAGCTTCACCACGCTTACGCCAACACCGCACACTCTGACCAATATCGACACCATCCAGCGCTTCCTGCCAGTGCGCTTCTCCAACGAACAAACCGGCCGCATCGACCACATCCTGACGGTTTCGCACTGACGTTTCCGCCGCCAAAGAAAAATCATCATGAAACACGAAGAACTCCTCGCCCTCGGCATCCCCGCCGGAAAGCCGCTCCAACTCGCCTTTTTCAGCATCCAACAAATGGCCGACGCCAGCTTCGACCGCACCGCCATGCAAGAAAAACTCGCAGCCACCGTCCGCGAGCCCGCGGCCATGATCGACGATCCCCTTGTCGCCGAACTCGCCCAAGCGCTGGTTTCCCTCCGCTATGTGCCCCGCGCCACCCCGGCACCGTGGCGGCAATGGGGCGAAGGCTTGGAGGAAACCGCCGTCCAGCAGATGAAAAACGCCTGCGATCTCCCGGTCGCGACGGCGGGCGCGCTCATGCCCGACGCCCACGTCGGCTACGGGCTGCCCATTGGCGGCGTGCTCGCCACCCGCAACGCCGTCATTCCCTATGCCGTCGGCGTGGACATCGCCTGCCGCATGAAGCTCTCCGTTTACGACCTGCCGCCCAGCCTGCTGGAAGACGACCTCAACCGCCTCAAATCCGCCCTGGCCCGCGAGACCCAGTTCGGCGTCGGTGCCACTTTCAAGCAGCGCCGCCAGCACCCGGTCCTCGACCTCGACTGGGCCGTCTCGCCCGTCACCCGGCAAAACAAAGACAAGGCCTGGGCCCAGCTCGGCACCAGCGGAAGCGGCAACCACTTTGTCGAATTTGGCGTGCTGACGCTTGACGCCGCCGCGCTCGGCCTGTCCGAGGGAAAATACCTCGCCCTGCTCAGCCACAGCGGCAGCCGCGGCACCGGGGCCAGCGTGGCCGATCACTACAGCAAGCTGGCCATGAAAATGCACCCGGAATTGCCCGCAGCGCAAAAGCACCTGGCCTGGCTCGACCTCGACACCGAGGAGGGGCGGGAATACTGGGCGGCCATGTCGTTAATGGGTGAATATGCCGCCGCCAACCACGCCTGCATCCACCGGGGCATCGCGGCGCAACTGGGCGCGGAAGTTTTGCTCGACGTGGAAAACCACCACAACTTCGCCTGGAAGGAAACGCACCACAGCGAAGAGGTGATCGTGCACCGCAAAGGCGCAACGCCCGCCGGCGCGGGAGTCTTGGGCATCATTCCCGGCTCCATGGGCGCGCCGGGATTCGTGGTGCGCGGGCTGGGCAACGCCGATTCCCTCCACTCCGCTTCGCACGGGGCTGGGCGGCGGATGAGCCGCAAAAAGGCTTTTGAAAACTTCACCTGGGAGCAAACCCACGCCTGGCTCAAGGAACGCAATGTGGTGCTCATGTCCGCGGGCCTCGACGAGTCACCGATGGCCTACAAGGATATTCACACGGTGATGGCGGCGCAAACCGACCTGGTCGAGCCGCTGGCGCGCTTCGATCCGCGGCTGGTCAAGATGGCTCCCGCCGGAGAACGTCCCGAGGACTGATTTCCCGAAAAAATTCCTTTTCATCCCTTGGTGCTCGACGCCGCGCCACGCCTGGAAGTTCAAGCAAACTGTCCGGAAGGCCTTTCTCATCCTCGAATCTTCCCTCCTGAAAAAACAAATTTTTCGCTAAATCAATCGCCCGGCGCGGAGGAATTTTCCTTTGCGCCCACCGTCGCTTTTAGCCTTCCGCTTGCCGCAAAAGCTGTTTCCTTCGCGCCATGCTTTCCGTTCGCATTATTCCGTGTCTCGATGTCAAAGCCGGTCGCGTCGTCAAGGGCCTCCAGTTCGAGCAGTTGCGCGATGTCGGCGATCCCGTCGAGGCCGCCCGCGCCTACCAAGAGCAGGGCGCGGACGAGCTGGTTTTCCTCGACATCACCGCGTCGAGCGACGGACGCAACATTATGCACGAGGTGGTCGAACGCACCGCCAGCGAGATTTTCATGCCGCTCACTGTCGGCGGCGGTCTGCGCTCGGTGGAGGACATTCGCGCCATGCTCAACGCGGGCGCCGACAAGGTTTCCCTCAACACCGCAGCCATTCAAAACCCTGATCTGGTTTTGCAGGCGGCGAAAAAATTCGGCAACCAGTGCATCGTCGTCGCCATCGACGCCCGCCGCGAACCGGGCACCGACTCTTGGCGTGTTTACACCCACGGCGGAAGAAACCGCACCGATCTGGACGTGCTCGACTGGGCCAAGCGCGTGGTCGAACTGGGCGCGGGGGAAATCCTCCTCACCAGCATGGACTGCGACGGCATGCAGTCGGGCTACGATATCGAGCTGACTCGGCGCGTCAGCGAGGCGGCTTCCGTGCCGGTGATCGCCTCCGGCGGCGCAGGCAATCTCGACCACTTGGTGGACGTGGTGCGCGACGGCAAAGCCAGCGCGGTGCTGGCGGCGTCAATTTTCCACTTCGGCACCTACACCATCCGCCAGGCCAAGGAAAAATTGCGCGATGCCGGGATGCCGGTGCGCCTGTAAAAAAAATTCCTCCGCCGATGCAGCAACACTTCGCCCTGCCCCTTTTCTCCCTGATCGACCGGAGCAAGGTCGATCCCAATGCCTCGGATTTGCAGGGGCTGGCCGCGCACCTCAGCCGATATTTGGCGGAGCAATTGTCGATCCAACACGCTGTCGCCTCCATTGAGGGCGTGAAAACCGCCGCGGAGGAAATCGACCTTTATCTGCTGCTCACCGAGGTGCCGCAGGAAAGCTGGCCGGCCTTGCTGGCGCTGGTCAACGCGCAACAGACCACGCTCTTCGTCTGTGTCTTCTCGGAGGAAAATCCCGGACAGTTCACCCTCACGCCGCTTCGGCGCGAGGGAAATTGAGCGGAGGGAAAACTTCTCCGAGGGGAAACCCTCCCGCATTCCTCCGCCGCAAAGGAAATTTCCCTCAGAGAAAAACACCGCCGCCAAGCAAAGTGCTGCCGTCGTAAACCGCCAAAATCTGGCCCTTGGCCAATCCGCGCTGGGTTTCCTTGAAGAAAATTTTCGCCCCGCCCCGCCCGTCCGGCACGAAAAATCCCCGCAGGATCGCCAGGGACTCGGGCCCGGCGTGGCCGGATCGCGATACCGCACCCGCACCAGCAAATCTCCCGCCTCTTTCACCGGCTGGTTGATCCAAGAAAGGCGGTCCACCACCGCGTGGTCGGTGTAAAGTCCCGGCAAATTGGGCCGCTCGAAGGCCACATGCAGGGTGTTGGTTTCAAAATCCTTCGCCACCACCACATAGTGTTCGAAATCCGTGTTCGACGGCACATCGATGCCCTTGCGCTGGCCGATGGTGTAGCGGTGCAGGCCGCGATGCTCCCCGACGGTTTTCCCATCGTGATTCACAATCGGGCCGGGATGGTCGGGCACGTAGAGCGCGAGAAAATCGTTGATTTTCACATTGCCGAGGAAGCAGATGCCCTGGCTGTCTTTGCGCGTGGCATTGGGAAATTCCGCCGCCGACGCCAGCGCCCGCACTTCCTTTTTCTGTAAATTGCCGATCGGGAACCAGGCCTTTTGCGCCTGTTCCTGCCGGAGCAACGCGAGAAAATACGACTGATCCTTGTTTGGATCGAGCCCTTCCAGAATGTCCACCGAACCATCCGCCCGCCGTTGCGTCCGCGCATAGTGCCCGGTGGCGATGCCGTCAAATCCGTCCGCCAGCGCCTGGCGGAGGAAAACGCCAAACTTCATTTCGCGGTTGCACATGATGTCGGGATTGGGCGTCAACCCGCGCTGATAGCCGTCCACCAGATACTCCACCACTCGCTCGCGGTAATCGCGGATCAGATCAAGAACGCGGAAGGGAATGCCGAGTTTTTCCGCCACCCCCCGGGCGTTGACCACGTCTTCCTCCCAGGGGCATTCCCCGAGTAGTTTCCCGCCCTCCTCGTTCATCCAGGTCCGCATGTAGGCGGCATGCACCTCGTGTCCCTGCTGTTGGAGCAGCAGAGCCGCAACGGCGCTATCCACGCCCCCGGAAAGTGCGACAAGCAATCGTGCCATGGGAAAAAGCGCACTGTGGCACCGCACCGCCGCGCCTTCAACGCTCAACCGCACGGACCGCAGAGGAAAATAAAGATCAAGGTGCTGTAAGCCGGATTCTGTGCCGGAGCGGCAAGCCGCCCCGGTCGCATTCATTCCTCTAGCCGGAGACTCGCGTCCCCGACTCCGCCCCGAAAGGCGGTGCGACATACCCGGAAGCATTGGACGGGCCGCCCGCTTCCCTATTTTGTCTTGCACTGGATTGGGTTTGTCCTGCCACCGGTGTCGCCACCGGCGCGGTGGGCTCTTACCCCACCTTTTTCCCCTTACCGGCGCCCCCGCTTTCACGGGGAATCCTGCCCTGCAGTGTCCGGACTTTCCTCCCGGCCGAAACCGGGCGAATGCGCGCACCTTGATCAGGCCGCAAGGAAATGTCTTTTGGCCGGAGCAAGGCAAGCGTGTTTCCTCCCGCTACTTTTGCTTGCGCCGTTTTTCCTCTGCGGGCAAATCTTCCGGCCATGGCGATCAAAATCATCCGGGCGAAGAAAAAACCCAGCGTATGGGAGAGCCTTTCCTTCCTGTTGCTGGCGCTCCTGCTGGTAGCCTTGGGCTTTTACCTGCATTCCCAAACGCCGCAGCGCCCGCCGCTCGGCACCGTTTCCACGGTCCGGTAGCAAGAGCCCGTTTCATTTTTTCTTCCGCAGCAAATCTTCTTCCGGCAATCCGGAGCAATCGCGCAAGGTCTTGAGCAGGGAAAACAACACGTAGAACATGATGACCATCATGGGGAGCACAATCACCGGCCAGCTCCACAGGGTCATCTGCCCCAGTTCCTGATTGAACGCTGTCGCATCCACTGCCGGATGGGTTTTGACGATCCACCGGGCGAGGAGGAAATTCAACGCGCTGGAAAAAACAAAGGAGCCGGACAGTAACCAAGTGGCGCGCCGCAGTGCCTGCTCCAATCTGCTTTTGGTGCCGCGTTCCGCCACCGTGCGGTCAATCGCCTCAAGGTCAAATATCGTGTCGTTCAACAACAGCACCCGCACCAGTGAGCGTCCGCAGATTTCCGCCAGGACCACCGCGACGCCGATCAGCAAAGGCACTGCCGCCTCCTTAATCGCCAGCCAGAAGGGATCCATTTGCAACAACCCCAAACCGCCGGTTAGCAGCGTTCCGGCAAAACCGATCATCGAAAGCACATTGGCCTTTTTTCTGCGGAAAAAATCGTAAGCAAAATAAATGACAGGAAAAGCCAGCGCAACCACCAACACCGTCGCCGGCGAGGCACCTGCCACCCAGCGACTTCCCTTCCCCAACACCAGCGCGGGCAGCGCCACATTGCATCCCAAACTCAACCAGATGTTTTCTGGCGGCGGCTTTGTTTGCGGCATGAAAATACTCGGTGCGTCTTATTGATAGACGATCACACTGCGCGAATATCGCTTTCCATGCTCGGCCACAATATCCTGGAAGGCCTTATCTTCAATCTGGCTGGAGCCGTCGCGGCGCAACCGATCCTGCAACACCTGCGCGCCAGAGGGAGAAAGAACCGTCACGGTGATGTCGATACTGCGCAATGCGCCTTCAACAGTAGTCCCGTCCTTGATAAATTCTCCCGCCTTAAATTGCAGATCGTTACTGTAGGTTTGGACGGTCAGCGGAATTCCCGCCTCCTGATAAGCTTGGCTGACCTGGCTAGCGATTCCGTCATGCACCAACGCCACCATTTCCTTGGTGTTGGAGTCGTAGTACCAAAAAATCAAATTGATGCCCACAATGTTGGAGGCATAGAAATTCTGCAGTTCCGTCGCCCAATTCTTCAACGTCTGGGACGTGCGATTGCCGTCAATGTCGATGACCTGCGCCACTCCGGCCCAAAAAGCTGAAGGCGGTTGACCAGTGGTGCTGCCAGTATTGCTGCCGGTCACAATTGGCAACGCTGTGTTAAAAGTGGACTGGGCATCGACCACCGCGCGATACAGTCCGTAGATTCGCTGCATCAGCTCTCCGGGATTGTCAAAAGGCGAGCGCAGACCGATTTCGTAATTAACCGCGCACACATCCCCCGGAATCCGATCCGTACTGCTGGCAATGCGTGTCGGGCGGTCCAGCGCGGTCGTGAAAAACATCAATTTGGGCGCATAAGCCTTGGCCACATTGCCCACCGTTTCCGGATGCTCCACCTGCATCCAGACGTTGCCGTCGTTGCGAATAACGGCGGATTGCAAGTCCTGCTCCAGCGCATTCAACACCCGGCGCGACTCGGAGGTCGTCGCCAGATTGGCCATCGCCCCGTCAAATGCCCCAAAAATCTGCACGGCAATGAACATCACCAGCACGACCAAAATAATCATGATGGTCGTGGCGACGAGCAGCTCGACGAGAGTGAATCCTAGACGGCGGGACTGGGCAAGCAAGCGGCGGGGCATGGGAAAGCTCTAGCGGTTGATGACGATGTTTTGCGTGAGAATGGGGCGGATATCCCTGCTGGCATTCAGCGAGTTATCGGAAAAGTCGTGAGGGAAAACCCGCACCTCCAATGGCAGATAAGCCAGCGCGTAGGAATTGACATCCGGCAAACTGCTGCCCGCGACGTAGGTCGCATCAGTCGGCTCATAGGTGCTGGTGTCCACGAAAATTCGTTGATTCTCCAACAAGTTGGAAATTCGGATTTCCACCCGGAACACAGAACCTGTCCCCCCTTGCTGATTGTAGAGCACTTGGGTGAAATTATCCGACGCAGCCCGGTACATCACCGGGATGCTGGTTTCCTTCCCAAGGTTGTCGAAGTTTATCTCCTTCTGAAAATAGTAAAGCACGACCGGATTGGTGCCGTGGGCATTCTTGACGAAGTCATAAACCGCATCAAAGGCCGTCGTTGTTTCCGCATTGGGAATCTTTTCCCCGCCCACGGTCCGAGGATTGTCCAACGCGGCATTCACCTTGGTCACCACGCCAATGGCCTGATTGGTTTCCACGACATCCTGCACCTGTTGAAAAGTCGTCCCCAGCAAGCCAATCAACGCCATGATGGCCATGGCAATTACCCCCACGGCCAGGATGACCTCGACCAGCGTAAAACCATCCTTACCAGATGTGTTGCGTTTGCTTCGCATAAAAAGTCTTCCTTTGCTCATTGGTTGGCCTTGTCCAGCTCATCAGGATCTGAATACAGGATCGTGGTCCCATTTGGCACGATGGCAAAGCCGTCAATATTGTCCTTATTGCGGAAAACAACCTCTTTCCGACTGAGATCCCAGTCGCCCTCCGAAATCATGAAAGAGGCCGCATACATGTTGCTCGTGCCATCGTTGTTAAATTCGTAAAAATACCATTCCTTGTCGCCCGTACCATCAGCCTGCCCCACCACACTTGGCGTAAAATTCAGCTTCATGGTTTTGCTGGAGGAATCCCGGTTGGTAATACGGCTCCGGCGGGTGCTCGGGAAAAAGCTATCGGTTGGTTCAACATAATAAATTCCCGCAGGCAACAGGACATCATTCTCCAGCGCATACCAGATATAGCTGCTAGAGCTGGTGTCGCTCTGATTTCGGGTGCCGCCAACGACCACCCGCAACAGTCGCAAATGGTCATCGGGATTGCTCGAATCATTCAAAACCAACAGTCGGCTCCGAATATTATAGAGCTTGTTGGTAGTAGCCGCATCCCGATCGGGATTGAAATTGTTCTGCGCCTGAAACCGCGCCCGATCAAAAGCCGCCACCGCCGAGCGTGTGGCTGAACGCAGTCCCTGCGGATTTCCCGGCCGGATTGCCAACATCACCCCGCCCAGAATCATTATGATGAAAATGACTGCCAGCAACTCCACCATGGTGAAGCCCTTGCGCATTTTTCCTCGAAGAATCTTTTGCATGGTGGACGAACCTTTGTGCTTATTGTTTCACCAAAATATCCTCAAAGTCCGAGCCGTCGCGTTCCAAGGTGTAAATGACAACTTTGGCGTTCAACCGATTGCCGTCCAGCAGCCCAAGATCCAGAGTATTGGTCGGCAATTCCCGCAGGGTAATTACTCCATCTCCGTCTGTGTCCAACACAATGCGGATCTTGCCATTGCCGAAACTATCCGCCAGCCGCCGGGTATTCGGGTCGCTGTCCATGAAGTTGTTATTCGGGAAAGAACAAAATTCCTGCCCACGGGGATTGAACTCCCGCCGTTGCGCAGAGGTCAGCTCCGTGCCATCAATGTTTCGTCCCCACAAGGCTCGGACAAAGTTCGCACAAATGTCCTCATTATCCAAAGTATAATAACTGTCCGCCGAGGTTGATCCGGTCGATCCAAGATAAGGATAATACTTATACTCGGCCTTATAGCGGGAAATCGCCTGTCCCCATTGCTGAAACATCGCTTCCGAAGCAACCTTCTTCGCCCTGTTTTGCACTCCCCGGATCGCCACCAGCAAAAGCGCGCTCACGATGCCAATGATCGCGATAACCAGCAAAAGCTCAATGAGGGTAAAAGCCCGACGGGCATAAGAACGGTTTTTAAGCATAGTGAAATAACGAGTGAAAGGGTATATGAGACAGGGTGAAGTATGCGCCTTCCCTTTCTCCTCTGTCAACCGAAAGAAATTGCCCAACTGGACAAATTCCCGGTCTTTTCCCGCCTGTCTCCACCCTCCTTCTTGACAAACAGACACCCGCGCTCGTTACTCACTACCGTGAGCAGCCGCCGACAGTTTCTCCATGCCGCCGGGCTGGCTTTGGCCGGACTCGGATTTTCCTCCCCCGCCCTCCTGGCCGCGGAGGAAAAAATCCATGTGGTGCGGCGGGGCGAATCCCTGAGCGTGATCAGCCGCCGTTACAACACCACCATTGCGGCACTCAAACAGCGCAACAGCCTCAAGTCCGACACCATTTTGGTCGGGCAAGAACTGCGCATTCCCGCCGTTTCACCCGCGCCCTCCCCCGCACCGGCTGCGAGCGGAACCCAGCTAGCCGCCGTCATCCAAAAAACCCGCGCGCTCAACATCCAGCGGGGGCGCTGGAAATACATCGTGGTCCACCACAGCGCCATCGAACGGGGCAACGCCACGGTCTATCATCGCACTCATTTGCAGCGGGGCATGGAAAACGGTCTGGCCTACCACTTTGTCATTGGCAACGGCATCGACTCTGGCGACGGCGAGATTGAGATCGGCCCGCGCTGGCTCAAACAGCTCAACGGAGGCCATGTGCGCAACGCCACCTACAACCAGCAAGGTATCGGCATTTGCCTGGTCGGTAATTTGCAAAACCACCCGCCCACACCCAAACAGTGGGCCGCGCTCACCGCGCTCATCGACTGGTTGCGCACTTCCGCGCCGCTGGGCGTCAAGCCAAGTGTGACCGTTCACCGCTGGGTGGACCGCAACCACACGGCCTGCCCAGGCAGCAAATTCCCCTATTCCACGCTCAAACAGCGCTATCCGGCCTGATTTTCCTCCGCGCTTTTCTTCCGCGCCGCAGCGCAATTTCCTTTGCGATCCGGAAAATTTCCTCCGGTCGCTCAGACCGCCAGCTCCTCGCCCATCACTTTTGCCGCATGCCAGACATCCTTGTCGCCGCGCCCGGAAAGGTTCACCAGCAAAACTTTTTCCTGCGCCAAGGTCGGGGCGACTTTCACCGCGTGCGCCAAGGCGTGCGACGATTCCAGCGCGGGCAAAATGCCTTCCGTCCGGCACAACAACTGGAAGGCCGCCAGCGCCTCGGTGTCGTTCGCATGGGCAAACTGAATCCGACCCTTCTTCCAGTAATAGGCGTGCTCCGGCCCGACGGCGGCGTAATCCAGTCCCGCCGAAACCGAGTGCGTGCCTTCGATCTGCCCGTCGTAATTCTGCAAAATATACGTCAGGCAGCCCTGCAGCACGCCGAGTTTTCCTCCGGCAAAACGCGCCGCATGCTCGCCGGGCGCAATCGCCCGCCCGCCCGCCTCCACGCCGGTCAGCGCGACCGCCGGATCGTCCAAATACTCAAAAAATGAGCCGATGGCGTTGCTGCCGCCGCCGACGCAGGCGATGACTTGGTCGGGCAATTTTCCCTCCGCGGCCAGCATTTGCTCCCGAGATTCCTTGGAAATCACCCGCTGAAAATCCCGCACCATCATAGGAAACGGGTGCGCGCCGTAGGCGGTGCCAAGGATGTAGTGCGTGGTCCGCACATTGGTCACCCAGTCGCGCATCGCTTCGTTGACCGCCTCCTTCAAGGTTTGCTGCCCGGCCGTCACCGCCCGCACTTCCGCCCCCATCAGCCGCATTCGGTAAACATTTAGAGCCTGCCGCGCCATGTCGGTCGCGCCCATGTAAATCACGCACTCCAGTCCGAATTTCGCGCAGATGGCCGCCGTGGCCACGCCGTGCTGCCCCGCGCCGGTCTCGGCGATCACCCGCTTTTTTCCCATGCGCTTCGCCAGCAGGGCCTGACCGAGCGCGTTGTTAATCTTGTGCGCGCCGGTGTGCAGCAGATCCTCGCGCTTCAAATAAATTTTCGCCCCGCCCAGATGCCGGGTCAGCCCTTCCGCAAAGTAGAGGATCGTTGGCCGCCCCACGTATTGCTTCAGCAAAAACGCCAGCTCCTGCTGAAACGCCGGATCCCTCCGGGCCGTCTCGTAAGCCGCAGTCAGTTCCGCCAGCGGGGTCATCAGGGTCTCCGGCACGTAGATGCCGCCAAACTCTCCGAAATGGCCGCCCGCATCGGGCAGCAAAAAACGCGGCGCAACAGTCTCTTTCTTGCAGGTCTCGGCACTCATGGAAGCCGGAATAAATAGCGCGGGGCGGAAACAAAAAGCGAGCGCGAAAGCGTCATTTCCCCTGCTCCGGCAATTCCGCCCGCCAGTCGATGCGGACTTCCTCCGCCGCCGTCACCAGCTCCTTCTGCTCCCGCAACCAAGCCAGCATTTCCGGCACCGCCGCCAGATCATGCCGCCCCGTCCACACCAGCCATTCCCCGTTTTCCTCCGCGGTCAATTTTCCTCCGCGATCGGCCAGCCGCACCGTCAATTTTTCCTCCGCGCCAGCCGCCAGCCGCACTCGCACACGATCTGCGTAGGCAAAGAAAAACCGCTCCACCTTGCTGCGCGCGTCGGGAACCGCCACGGCGTAGTCCTCCGTCACCCGCACAAAGGCATCCGGCAGCGCCCGGCCCGTCGGGGCAAATTTCCTCCGCCCGCCCGCCACAAAAACCCGGCGATGCGCCACGCCTTCCGGCGGCGGCTCCAAACCTTCTTCCAAAATAAACTTTTGCCCTTCCTCCCGGATCGGAATCCCGTGCAGCGCCGCCTCCACAAACATCCCCGGCAACTGCCTGTGCGTTTCCCGCTCGCGCCGCGCTTCGCGTCCGGCCCATTTTGCCTGAAAAACCGGGATCATCACCAGCGCGCCAAGAGCCACGCCAAGGGAAAAAATCAGGTAACGCGACGAGGTTTTCATAAAGATTAAAAACGCTCAGTTATGCGGACGCGACCACCAGCGCGAGCGCCAATCCATGAAGCACAAAATGAACGCCAGCCCGCCCGCCCACACTCCCGCCCATTGCTGGCCGTGCTTCAACCCAAGCAGCACCACGCCGCGCCAGCCGTCCTCACCCACACCGAAAATCAACGCGCCAAGGGGATACAGCACCATCCCCGCCAGCCCGCCATACGCCATCAGCAGCGCGATGTAAAACACCGCCCGCCCCAGCTCCCGGATCGCTCCCAGCACAAACCTCATGGCGTTTGATCTTGGCGAACATCCCGGCGCGCGCAATAAACCAGCCACAATTTTCCCCGCAATGATCACCGTTTCCGCCGCCATTCGTGTCCGCTATGCCGAAACCGATGCCATGGGCATCGCCTACCACGGCAACTACCTTCCCTGGTTCGAGGTCGCCCGCGTCGCCCTCCTCGCCCAAATCGGACTCAACTACCGGGCCCTCGACGAGGCCGGCTTTCTCCTCCCGGTGCTCGAGGCCAACCTCCGCTACCTCGCCTCCGCCCGCTTCGACGACGAGTTGCGCGTCACCGCCATCCTCCGCGAGCCGCCCCGCGCCCGCATCAAAATCGAGTACACCGTCCACCGCGGCGACCAACTCCTCACCACCGGTCACACCCTGCACGCCTTCATGAACCGCGCGGGCACCGCCATCAAACCGCCCCTTTTCGTTCAGGAAAAATTCGCCGCCGCCTTCACCGCCAAACAGGAAAAATAGCCGCCCCCCTTGTGCCTCGGACAGGGCAAAGCAATTTTGTCGCAGCTGAAAATCCGTCGCGAAGGAAATTTTCTTTTGCTCAGCCACCAGCTCCCACTAAGGTTCTTCCCTCATCACAACCATGCTGCTTTCCATCCGCAAATTTGGCGACCCAGTCCTTCGGGAAAAAGGCGAGCCGGTGACCGATTTTTCCCCCGCGCTCGCCCAGCTTGCCACCGACATGCTGGAGACCATGCATGCCGCCAAGGGCATCGGACTCGCCGCACCGCAAATCGGCCAATCCCTCCAGCTCTTTGTCATCGAATTCCTCCTCAAAGACGGCGAAGAACCCGAATTTTCCTTCACCCTTGACGGAAAAAATGTCCCGCTGGCTCTCGCCATGCCGCTTGTCGCCGCCAACCCAAAAATCAAGATCCTCCCCGACGACGAATGGCTTTACGATGAAGGTTGCCTTTCCTTCCCCGGCCTTGTCGGCGCGGTGGCCCGCCAGGAAAAAGTCCGCCTCAACTACCAAGACGCTCAAGGCCAGCCACATGAAATCATCGCCGACGGCCTCTTCGCCCGCTGCATTCAGCACGAATACGACCACTGCCAAGGCGTGCTCTTCATCGACCGCATGGAAAAACCCGACCTGCTAAAAATCCAAACCAAGGTCAAACAACTCAAACGCGAGACCTTGGCGCGCCTTAAGGAGTCCGGCCACTAATTTCCTTTCCTGCGCCGACATTTTTCCAAAAAACCACCTTGCCAGCCGCCGCCCGCCCGATTGCAATCCGCTCCCCGTTGGCCCCGACGCCACCACGACGCTTTTGTTCCTCCTCCATGCGTTTCCGGCGCCGGGTTTTTCTTTTTAAACACCTTCCTCTCTTCCCATTATCATGAAATATATCTTCGTCACCGGCGGCGTGGTTTCCTCCCTCGGAAAAGGTCTGACAGCGGGCGCACTCGGGGCGCTGCTGGAAATGCGCGGCTTCTCCGTGCGCATCCAAAAATTCGACCCCTACCTCAATGTCGATCCGGGCACCATGAGCCCGTTCCAGCATGGCGAAGTTTACGTGCTCGACGATGGCGCAGAAACCGATCTCGACCTCGGTCATTATGAACGTTTCACCAGCGGCAGCCTCAGCCGGGCCAACAGCCTGACTTCCGGCAAGGTTTACGAAGCCGTCATCGCCAAGGAACGCCGCGGCGATTACCTGGGAAAAACCGTTCAAGTCATCCCCCACGTCACCAATGAAATCAAGGAACGCATTCACAAGGGCGGAGAAGGCGTGGACGTCCTGATCACCGAAATCGGCGGCACCACGGGCGACATTGAGGGGCTGCCGTTCCTGGAAGCGCTCCGCCAGTTCCAACTCGATCTGGGCCGCGAAAACGTCCTGTTCATCCACTGCACCCTCGTTCCCTACATCAAGGCCGCAGGGGAATTGAAGACCAAGCCTTCCCAGCAAAGCGTCGCCAAACTCCGCGAAATCGGCATCCAGCCCGACATCCTCGTCTGCCGCACCGAGCACCCGATCACCGCCGAAATGCGCCAGAAACTCAGCCTCTACTGCAACGTCCCCGCCAAGGCCGTGGTCGAGTGCCGCGACGTCGAGGACTCCATTTACGAGCTGCCCCTCGCCCTCGCAGGGGAAAATCTCGACGAGCTGGTCATTCAACGCCTTTCCCTTCCCGCCAAACCCCGCGACCTCCATATCTGGGAGGATGTGGTGCGCAAACTCAAGCACCCCAGCCACCAAGTGCGCATCGGGGTCGTCGGCAAATACATCGAGCTGCAAGACGCCTATAAATCCGTTTACGAATCCATCATCCACGGCGGCATCGCCAACGACTGCGGCGTCGAAATCGTCCGCATCGACTCCGAGGACCTGGAAAAACACGGCATCAACCAACTCCAGGGACTCGACGGCATCCTCGTGCCGGGCGGCTTCGGCGACCGCGGGATCGAGGGAAAAATCATGGCCGTCCGCTACGCCCGGGAAAACCGCATCCCTTACTACGGACTTTGCCTCGGGATGCAGGTCGCGGTGATCGAGTTCGCCCGCCATGTCTGCAGCCTGGCCGACGCCAACAGCACCGAGTTCGACCCCAACACCAAAAACCCGGTCATCGACATCATGGAGGAGCAAAAGAAAGTCACCGAAAAGGGCGGCACCATGCGCCTCGGAGCCTACGAATGCCTGCTCCAGCCCGGCTCCCACGCCTTCGCCGCCTACGGCACCGACCACATCATGGAACGCCACCGCCACCGCTTTGAATTCAACGGCAAATACCGCGAACAATTTGAAAAAGCCGGGCTGCGCATCGGCGGCACCAATCCCAAGACCGGACTGGTCGAAATCGTCGAGGTGATCGACCATCCGTGGTTTGTCGGCGTCCAGTACCACCCGGAATTCAAATCGAAGCCGACGAAGCCCCATCCGCTGTTCGCCGCCTTCATCAAGGCCGCGCTCAAAGGGAAAAAAATCCGGGCCGCCTGATCCGACAAGTCTGACGGCACCTTCCAGAAAAAAATCACACGGTGCGCCGTTTGATTTTTTCTCCGCCTTCGCTAGGCTCCGAGTTGATGAAGAACTCTCCTGCCTTGGACTCTGTGCTCGCGCCGCTGGCGCCGGTCTTTCGGAGACAAATCGACATTTTGCTGGATTTGCGGGAAAACGCCCTCCACGCCAAAAATGCCAGCGCCTGCATCGCCTCCTACTTCGACCTGCTCCAGACAGTTCCTCCCTCCAGTCGCCAGGAACTCCGCTCCCTGAAAACCTGGCTGGAGGAAAATATCCACATTCTGGCCCGCGACGCCCAAGGCAACCCGCTGGAGACGCTCCCGCTCTCACTCCACGGCACCAATCTGGACAATTATTGCCAGTCCATCATCACCGATTTTCAAGAGGACCGCGTTTACCAAACGCCCGCGATCAGCATCACCTTTCTCTACAAAGATTGATTCCTCCGCGCGGAGGAAAATTCACTGGAGCGCGATAGGCAAATCGCGCTTTTTTTGCGCCCGACTCCGACCTTTTCCTTTGCCCGCAAAAACAACCCGCGATCCGCAAGCATTCATTTCCTCCTCAGATTGCCGCCCCTAATGCGGCGGATCCAACACCGCCGGCTTCTCCCGCGCCGCCCCATCATTCCGCGCGGCATGGGGTGCCGCCGCCCGCAGCCAAGCCGCCAGCAGCACGGTAACCACGAAAGCCGCCAGCGACACCCAGCCCACCTTCTCGTAATGCTCCAGCACCTTGGTCTCCGCATTCCGCACCACAATCCAACCGGCCACAATGTTCGCCATCCCGCCGCAACTCTGCTGCATCGCCGCGTTCACACTCATGAATCCCGCCCGGTATTGGGGCTCCACCGCATTCGCCACCATCGTCATCGCCGGAGGAAAACGTCCCGACATCGTCACGAAAAACAGCGTCGTCAACCCCAACACTCCCAACAAGGGCGTCGGCCCGAGACGGGTGATGAAAAACACCGCCGTCATCGCCAGCGCGGTCACACCTGCCAGCACATACAGCTTGTCAAAACGATCCGAAAGCCGTCCGAACAAATTCGCCGTGAATGCCGTCACAATCCCTCCAATGAAATAAATCACCGAAATCTGGTCGCTGCTCAGCTTCACATTCGTCTCCATCGAAGGAATCATGAACGGCACCACCAACGCCCCGGCAAACACCAGCACGCCCGACAGAGCGAAGGCCCGGATGTGGACCGGATGCGTCAATATCTGCCGCATCTGCCGCATCGGTGAAACGGTCGCCCGCTCCGTCACCACCATCGGCAGTGCCTTGAACGCCACCACCCACACCAGCAGACTCGCCCCGCCCAGAAAGTAAAACGGCGCGTGCCAGCTGAATTTCTCCGCGAGAAAAAGTCCCGTGGGCATCCCCATCACCAAGGCCAGGGGAAACGCCGCCGCCACCACCGCCATCGCCCGCCCGCGCCGTTCCGGCGGCACCACGTCCGCCACCATCGCTGCCACCAGCGAGCTGGCCACCCCGCCGCACACGCCCGCCACCAGCCGCGCCAGCAGCAACGTCTCGTAGGTCGGGGCCAGCGCGCACCCCGCCGTCGAAAGCGCAAACCCGGCGTACAAAACCAGCAGCGTCCTTTTCCGCGGTAGGCGGTCCATCACAAACCCCGCCAGAAATCCCACCACCGCCGCCGAAATGCTGTAGGTCGCTGTCAGCTTGCTGAACGCCGCCGGGCCGATCGCAAAGGCATCCATCAGCCGCGTCCCCAACGGCATGATGATCATGAAATCCATCACGTGCGTAAACTGCACCGCCGCCAAAATAAACAACAGCAGCCGCTCGTTGACTGCGGCCGCCGGGGCTTTGGGGAGAATGGGTTGCGCTTCCGACATACAAAATATTTTCGACACCCTGCATGCTTTTCCCGCAACAAGCAATGCCCGCGAAAAAACTTTCCAAAAAATCTCCCCCTGTCGTTCCAAACAAAATCCCCTTCCCGCCGCCGCCTTTTTCACTACCGTTTTCCTCCGCACTGGCTCGCCTCCTGCTAACAAGCCGCCCTAAAACTTTTCCTCCGCCATGGGACTTTCCATCTTCGATATTATCGGCCCCGGTATGATCGGCCCCTCCAGCTCTCACACCGCCGGAGCCGTCCGCCTCGGGCTCATCGCACGCGCGCTGGCCGAGGAAAATTTCTCCGCCGTCAAAATCATTTTCCACGGTTCCTTTGCCACCACCGGCAAGGGACACGCCACCGACCGCGGCATCGTCGCCGGACTCCTCGGGTTCGCCCCGGACGACGAACGGTTGAAAGATAGCATCGCCCTCGCCGAGAAACAGGGCATCGCCCTCCAATTTGCCACCGCCGACCTCGGCGAGCAGGCCCACCCCAACACCGCCCGCATCATCACCCGCCATCCCAGCCGCGAGGACATCCAGATCACCGGCGCCTCCATCGGCGGCGGCATGATCCGGGTCCAGGAAATCAACCGCTACGAAACCAACTTCTCTGGTGCCCTCGACACCCTCGTGCGTCAGGGCAAGGCG
>CALNBE010000269.1 GCA_937874455.1 uncultured Opitutia bacterium
ATTTGCGTTCCCGCTGGCGGCGCCCGGCAACCGCGCAGTGAAACGACGGCGAAGGTGGAGACAGACGAAGGCGGAAATATCCGGACGCCCGAGCATTTGCACATGGACGGCGCGACGGTATTCAATTTTTCCCTCCGCGAAGTGCCGCCGCTGATTCAGGAAGTGGTGGCGCTTGCCGGGAAATCCGTGCAGGAAGTGGACGCCTTTGTGCTGCATCAGGCGAACAAATACATTTTGCAGAACATCGCGAAACGCTGCGGCATCCCGGAGGAAAAAATGCCGGTTGGGACGCTGGCCCGCTTTGGCAACACCAGCAGCGCGTCGATTCCCCTGGCCCTGTGCGCGGAACTGGCGGAGGAAATTCGGGACGGAGGGAAAACAGTGGTGCTGGCCGGTTTCGGCGTCGGGCTGAGCTGGGGCGGCGCGGTGATAAGATTGGCAAAAGGCGTTTGTGTGCCCATAGGAGAATGACACATCATGGACGAGAAAAAATTCTTGGCAGAGTTTGTGGAAAATGTGGACGGCTTCGCGGACAGCGGGCTTACGTTGAACAAGCCTTTCGCGGATTTTCCGCAATGGGATTCGCTGGCCGTGCTGGTGACGATCGCTTGGGTGGCGGAGACGTGTCAAGTGGCCCTGAGTGGGCAGGATGTGCGCGACTGCAAAACTCTGGGTGAGTTGCACGCCAAAGTGAGGCAGAGGAAAGGCTGAACGCCATGGCATTGCGCAAAATTTACATCGTGGGAGCGGGCGGATTCGGGCGGGAAGTTTTCGCCTGGGCGCGGCAGCATCCGGCTTGCGGGCAGGCGTGGGAATTGGGAGGATTTTTGGACGACGCGGCGGATCGGTTGGACGGGAAGGACTTTCCCGCGAGGATATTGGGACCGTTGAGCGGGCACCGGGTGGAACCGGACGCGTATTACCTTTGCGGAATGGGGCAGCCGGAAAACAAGCGGCGACTTTTGCCGGATTTGGTCAATCAGGGGGCGCGATTTTTGACACTGGTGCATCCCAGTTGCGTACTTGGTCCTCAAGTGAAGCTGGGGACAGGTGTGGTGCTGTGCCCGCAAGTGGTGCTGACAGCCAATGTGGAGATAGGGGATTTTTCCATGCTGAACACGCATGTGACCGCCGGGCACGATGTGCGGGTGGGGCGGGACTGCACAATCAGTTCCTTTTGCGATCTCACGGGTGGCGTGATTGTCGGCGACGGCGTTTTTCTGGCCTCGCGGGTGACGGTCGTTCCCGGCAAAACTGTGGGCGATGGTGCTTATGTGGGCGCGGGTTCAGTGGTGCTGCAAAACGTCCGCCCCGGACAGCGTGTTTTTGGCGTGCCAGCGCGTCCCTTGTGAGCCAACCTGCCTTGCTTATCTTTCGATGAAAAAATCGTTACGCTTTCTTTTGGTTATCGGTGGCGGCATCCTGGGCTTGCTGGTGGTGCTGATCGTTTACCTTTCACTTTTTGCCCATTCCACCGTGCACTTCACCCAGCCTATTACCGAGGTGGTTCCAGCCGAGGTGCCGGGGTGGACATCGAAGGATTTGCCGCTGGCGGCGACCGAGTCGATGCAGGAGGCGGTCAACCGGGTGCTGCAATTCGACCAGTATGTTTACCGCCTTTACGAGCGGGGCGACACCCAAGTGTCGGTTTATGTGGCCTATTGGGGGCCGGGCAAGGTGACCACCACGGACGCGGGAACGCATAATCCGGACTCCTGCTGGGTGAATGCCGGCTGGACACGGGTGGAGCGCAAGCACGGACTGGCGTTGACAGTGAACGGACAGCCCTTGCTGCCTTTTGAATACGGGGTTTATCAGGTGGAAAACACACGGTTGCCGGTGCTTTTCTGGCATATCGTGGGCGGGGAGATTAACCGCTACGAAGATCAAAAGGAGGGCTGGCGGGAGGGTCTGACCGGGCGCATTGAGCGTCTGCCACTGGTTTTGGGGGACTTGAAAAAATACGGACTGAACCAGCGCCGGGAGCAGATGTTTATCCGGATTACGGCCAACAAATCCTTCGGAGAATTGTTTAAGGACCAGGATTTCCTCCGCCTGTTGGAGACGTTGAAGCCG
>CALNBE010000270.1 GCA_937874455.1 uncultured Opitutia bacterium
CTGCCAAAGAAAAAATCCCCGGAACTCTTCCGGGGATTTTTTGCGGAAGGAAAAGCTGCCTCCCGTCCGCATTTTTCCATTAAGGAACACCCCGCCATGACACGGAGCCGCAAAGGAATTTTCGCGCCGGCCGCCTCCCGAATCCGTTGCGACGAGGTGCAAACACTTCCTCCGTTCACGTCATCGTTAAAAAAACAAACCCAAAATTTCCCCGCTTCCGCGCTAAAACGTGATGTCCGGCATCGCATTTGGCATTTTCTCCGCGCGTTTTTCCTCCGCTCCCTTGGGTTGCCAGCAGAAATTTTTCGCCTAGCCTGCGATGCTTTCCCTCATGTCCTCCGACGTTTCCATCGCCCTGCCAGAAATCCGGCTCGATTTGATCAGCAAATACAATGTGCCGGGGCCGCGCTACACGTCCTACCCGACCGCCATCCAATTCTCCGACCAGGTGCCGTTCGCCGATCTGCTCGCCGACGCCGACCGCGATTTTTCCTCCGGGGCCGACCTCTCTGTTTACGTTCACCTGCCCTTCTGCGAATCCCTTTGCTGGTATTGCGCCTGCAACACCGTCATCACCTCCCAGCACGGCCAGGCCGAGCAATATCTCGACTACCTCGCCAAGGAAATTTCCCTCTGGCAGCGCCATTTTCCCCGGCGACTCCGGCTCGGCCAGCTCCACTTCGGCGGCGGCACGCCGACTTTCCTCCGCCCGGAGGAAATCGACCGGCTGAGCAAAATCCTGCACGACGCCTTTGACTTCGCACCCGACGCCGAGGTCTCGGTCGAAATCGATCCGCGCCGCCTCACCGCCGCGCACGTGCAGGCCTTCCGCCGCCTCGGCGCCAACCGCGCCTCCCTCGGCGTGCAGGATTTCGACCCCTTCGCCCAAAAGGCCATTCACCGCATTCAGACCTATGAGATGACCGCCGACGCCATGCACTGGGCGCGCGAGTGCGGCTACACCTCGATCAATTTCGACCTCATCTACGGCCTGCCGCACCAGAACGAGGAAACCTTCCACCGCACCCTCCAGCAGGTAAAGGAACTTTCCCCCGACCGCCTCGCCGTCTTCAGCTACGCCCACGTGCCCTGGATGCGCCCGGCCCAACGGATCTTCGACAAGGAGGGTTCGCTCCCCACCCCCGAACGCAAACTGAACCTCCTCAAGCTGATCATCCAAGAGCTGACCGGCGCGGGCTACGTCGCCATCGGCATGGACCATTTCGCCAAGGAAACCGACGACCTCGCCATCGCCCAGCGCGAGAAACGCCTGCAACGCAATTTCCAAGGCTACTCCACCAAATCCGGCCTCTCCATCCTCGGCCTGGGCATGTCGTCCATTTCCCAAACCGGCGGCAGTTTTCGACAAAACGAAAAAGATCTCGACGCCTACAAACGCCGCATCGACGCGGAAGAAATTCCTGTCGCCAAGGGCGCGCTGCTCACCGCCGAGGATCGTCGCCGCCGCGAAATCATCATGCAGATCATGTGCAATCTGGAGCTGGATTACGCCGCACTCGGAGAAAATTTCGGCTGCGATTTCCCCCGCGCCTACGCCGCCGAAATCGCCCGGCTCGCCCCGCTGGCCGACGACGGCCTGCTGGAACTTTCCCCCGCCCGGCTCACCGTCCTGCCCGCCGGACGTCTCTTCATCCGCAACATCGCCATGGCCTTCGACGCCTACCTCGACCGCACCGCCGGACGCCACTCCAAGACCATTTGATTTCCTCCGCGCCCCGCCGTCTCAAAGGCTCAGACGCAAACCATCGTAGGCGATCTCCACGCCGTCCTGCGCCAAAATCGGCGTCCAGGTGTCATAGTCGATCTGGTAAGTCGTGTGCGTGATGAAGGAGCGCTTCGCCCGCAGTTTTTTAGCCACCGCCACCGCTTCATCCACACACATGTGCGTGGGATGCTCCAGCGGACGCAACCCGTCGAGCACCACCACATCGGCGTTTTGGGCAAGTGCCATAGCTTCCTCGGTGACCTGTTTGCAGTCGGAATAATAAACCAGTTTTTTCCCCGTCGATTTCTCCCAAAACACCAACCCCAGCACCTCAATGCTCCCGTGCGGCAGCAGTGTGGAGCGGATTTCCGAGCCCGAGGGCAACGTCAGCACCGGCGGCATTTTGTGCAGTTGAAACGCCACGTAGCCGCGGCTCACCGGTTTCTCGTGAATCGCATAGGGATAAATCTGGCGCACCCGCTCCAGCCCCTCGTCCGTGCCGTAAACGGGCAGAGCCGCGCCGTCCTTCAAATCACAGTAGCGGCGCAAATCATCCATCCCCAGCACATGGTCGGCATGCCCGTGCGTCAGCACAAACCAGTCCACCATCGGAATCTCGTTCTGCAAACACTGCCAGCGGAAATCCGGCCCGGCATCCACCTGAATGTGCAGGCCGTCCAGCACCACATGGATGCTGGAGCGGGTGCGCCAGTTCTTCGGGTTGGCGAGATCCAATCCCTCATTCGGATGGGCAATCATGGGCACACCTTGCGAAGTGCCGGTGCCGAGAAAAATAAGTTCCATGCACCCAGCTCCGTAAAAATTTCCTCCGGCGGCGCAAAACCATTCGCCAAGCACTTTTCCCCGTCACTCAATTTTCACCCCGCCGCCAAAAGCACCCAGCCTCCAAGGGCAAAGGCAAATAACACGCGAAAGTCTGAAGACAAAAATCGAAGAACAGAAGTCGGAGGACGGAAAACCGATTTTTTCTTCAACACAAAGGTCGCAAAGGAAAACACCACACGCGAGCAAAGGAAATTTTCGCGGCCATTTGTGGGTTTTCCGTCCTGTTCCTCTCATTCCTTTTCCGCGTCCTCCGGTGACTTCCGTGGTTAAAAAATTCTCACGCAGAAAACCACGAATCGGATTGGACAGTCCCGCCAAACCGCCGACTTTCCGCCCATGCCTGTGCGACATGCCTTTCCCTCGTTCTGCCTTTTCCTTTGCCTGGCCCTCCCAACGCTTTCCGGGGAAACGCTTCGCATCGCGACATACAACGTCAAAAACTACAATTTGGAGCCCCGCTTTATCGAGGGACGGCGCGAGGCCGCCTATCCCAAGCCTGAAAAGGAAAAAACCGCCCTCCGCCAAGTCATCAAGAAGCTCGACGCCGATGTGCTCGCCCTGCAGGAAATTGGCGGCGCTCCCTTTGTCGCCGAACTGCAAAGCGACCTCGCACGTGATGGATGCGCCTACCCCCACAGCGTCACCCTTCCCGGCCCTGACGAAAAACGCCAGCTGACCATCCTCTCCCGCCGACCGTTCGCCGCAGTTCACCGCTTCCCTGAGATTCCCGTGCGTTATCAAAAAACCAACAACCTCGTCTCGCGCGGCCTTCTCGGCGTTGACATTCAGACCTCAAGAGGCCCGCTCACCGTTTACACCCTTCATCTCAAAAGTCGGCTCACCGACGACAAAAGCGATCCCTCCGCCCTCGCCCAGCGGCTGGCCGAGGCCACCGCCATCCGGCAAACCATCGCCGTCCGCCAAAGTGCCGCCAAACACAATCGGTTTCTTCTCCTCGGCGACTGTAACGACCAACCGACCAGCGCCGTGCTGCGGCGGCTCGGCCAAAATGATGGAAAAGAATTCCTCCGCCTGCTGCAGCCACAGGACTCCCGGGGCGAAGTCTGGACCTACCACAATGCCCGCGACGGCTACTATTCTCGCTCCGATTACGTTTTGATTTCCCCCGCGCTACAACAGCATTTGGGCAAACAGGAAGTTTTTGACCAGCCACCCGTACTGGACGCCAGCGACCACCGTCCTGTTTACTTGGAGCTGAAAATCGCTCCCCCAAAAAACCAGAGCAAACGCACCCCGCCGGTTAATTAACTCTGATAAAATTAACTTTGGGCCGGAAGGACGCCTTGGCCCCCACGACAAATCTGCAAAGGAAAAATCAACCTTACCCACCAGCAAAACCCACAAGCCCGCTCTCCATCATTGCCGCGCATGAAAAACTCCCGGCATTTCTTATGACAAAAAACGGCATCCTCGACGCTTCTATCTGACAACCTAAGCACAAAATTCCATGCGATATTTCAAATGCTGTCCTACCTTGAAACGACCTCTTTTCCTGCTCTTTGCGGTGGCCATCTTCCTCGGCCCCGTTCTTGGCACCGAGAGCATCGCCGACCGATCTGCCGCTCCAACGGCCCCGTCCACAACACTTCACCCGACTCCCGGCGGCAACTACACCCGGTTGTTAAAGAAAACCGACGGCACTTATGCCTCACAATACGCCTCCCGGGCATTCCTCCCCCAAAACGGCAAAGGCCCTCGAATTATTTTAATTTCTGCCATCCACATCGGCAGCCAGCCTTATTACGAAGAATTACAAAAATTAATGGATGCCCAAGACCTGCTGCTCTTCGAGGGCATTTCCAAACACCCCGATGACTTTAAAAAACGCGCGGAAGATCCCCAATTGAAGAGCACCGGCCTTTACGGACGACTGGCCAAGGCATTGGGGCTGGTCCCGCAAATCATTGCCATCAACTACAACCACGACCACTTTATCAACGCCGATCTCTCTCCCGACAAACTCAGACAGATCCTTGAAGACGAGGTCAAAAAAGGCGGCAAAGACGGCGAAGACGCAAAAAAGGCGATCGCACAATTTCAAGAACTCACCCAAATGCTCTCCGGAGAAATGGGCGGGTTAAAGGGTGCCCTGATAAAACTGTTGATTAACATCGTGGAGCTGAACCCGTCCATGCGGGACATGGTACTCCTGCAAATCGCCAGTGCCGATGCCTCAGGCAACACGAAGGGAATTTCCCCCCGCCTCAACTCCCTGATCATCCACGACCGCAACGATGCCGCAATGCAAGTTCTGCGCGAACAACTAGCCAAGGTGCCCGCGCCCAAGTCCATCGGCATTTTCTACGGTGCCGCCCATCTGGCGGATATGGAGAAAACCCTCGTCGAATCTTTTGGCTACCGCTCCGACGGCGAAGACATCTGGCTCACGGCCTTTACCTTCGACCCCTCCCAGTCCAAACTTAAGGAAAAGGACATCAAAAATTACACCGCCAAAGCCAACTTGGTGGAGGAAGAACCAGAGGATGCCGATGCCGGGAAAAAAACGGAAGAAAAGGCCCCCGCGCAAAAATAACCCGTCACTCCGCTTGGTTCATCCCGCAAAAAAAGCGCCTGAAGACTCAGGCGCTTTTTGCATTCATTCTGATGGAAAAAACAGGTGACCCGGCCTTCCGGCCCGCTCACTTTTCGCCAAGAACCTCGTCCAACTCCCAGCCCTGTTCGCGCAGCATCGGTTCGGCCTTCTTCCACTTCAATTCAAGTGTCTCTGGACCGCGTCGAATACGGACGGTATCGTTGCGGCCAATCTTCGGGTATTCGCGGCGAATGGTGATTCCCGGCACTGGCTGGGCTTCCGCTTGCGCCTCCGCCGCCACCTCGGCCTTCACTTCCTCCGCCAAACTTGCCGGCGCGTCCTTCGGTCCGGTAGTCACCACCAACCGTTGGATGCGCTGAATCAGCTCCTGGAAGGCATCCATGCTCGTCGCAGCACGAAACAAACCGCTGCAAATATCTCCGCGCACCCGGCCCAGCATGGCCTCGAAATAGTGGTAGGCCTCGTTTTTGTATTCGTTGAGCGGATCCTTCTGGGCGTAGCCGCGCAAACCAACGCTCCGGCGCAATTCTTCCATCTCCGTCAGGTGATCCTGCCAGTTCCGGTCGATGCCTCGAATCACAATGTAGCGCTCCATTTGCACCAAGCCTTCGGGCGATTCAAACTCCTCGCGCTCTTTGTAGAAGTTCTGAATTTTCTCCAAAACTTTCTTCTGCACCTCCGCCGCGGCCAGTCCGGCCAGTTCATCCGCCGACTGTCGCAAAGGAAATGTCGTCTGCACCCAGCCGCAGAAATCCTCCAGCTCCTTTTCCTCCGGGCGGGAGTTGTGATCCGGGAACAACGGTTCCAGCCGCACTGCGATTTCCTCCGCCACAAAGGTGAAAAGCAACTCGCGCGGATTGGGATCATGCAGCGCCTGGTTGCGCAGTCCGTAAATGATCTCACGCTGGCGGTTCAACACGTCGTCATATTGCAGCAGGCGTTTGCGCATGCTGTAGTGCTGGCCTTCCACACGTTTTTGCGCCGTGCCAATCGAGCGGTTGAGCAAGGGGTGCTCCAGCGGTTCGCCCTCCTTGAAGGATTTTTCCAACAGGCGGGAAATCGGACCAGCGTTGGCGAAGAGGCGCATCAAATCGTCCTCCAGCGACACCAAGAACTTGGACCGGCCGGGGTCGCCCTGACGCGAGCAACGGCCGCGCAACTGGCGATCCACGCGGCGGGATTCGTGTCGTTCCGTGCCCAGCACGTAAAGTCCACCCAGCTCCTTCACGCCCTCGCCCAGCCGGATGTCCGTGCCGCGACCCGCCATGTTGGTGGCGATGGTGACGGCGCCGCGCTGTCCGGCGTTTGTGACAATGTCCGCCTCAATCTGGTGATTCTTGGCGTTGAGCACCTGGTGGGGAATGCCCGCGCGTTTGAGCATGCGGCTCAAAGTTTCCGAGGCGTCAACACTCGCGGTGCCGACCAGCACCGGCTGACCGCGCTTGTGCGCCTCGCGAATTTCCTCGATGGCGTGGTTGTATTTTTCGCGCCGGGTTTTGAAAATAATGTCGTTCTCGTCGATCCGAATGCAGGGCTTGTTGGTGGGAATCGCCACCACGCCGAGCCGGTAAATGTCGTTGAACTCCGACGCTTCGGTTTCGGCGGTGCCGGTCATCCCGGAAAGTTTTTCGTAGAGGCGGAAATAATTCTGAATGGTGATGGTGGCGTAGGTTTTGGTTTCCTTTTCGATCTTCACGCCTTCCTTCGCCTCCACCGCCTGGTGCAACCCGTCGCTCCAGCGGCGGCCCGGCATGATGCGGCCGGTATTCTCATCGACGATCATCACCTTGTCGTCCTGCACCACATAATGCACGTCGCGGTCAAAGAGCGCATAAGCCCGGACCAGCGTCGAAATCGTGTGGATTTCCTCGCTGACGCGGATGAAATTTTCCTCCGCCTTCTGCTTGCGCTCCGTTTTTTCCTCCGGGGAAAGCGATGCATCCTTGTCCACATCGACATAGAAAGAAGGCAGGTCGGGCAGCACAAACGCATCAGGATCGTCCGGGCGCAGCGTGTCGCGGCCAATCTGAGTCAGGTCCGCCTCGTGCTGCTTTTCGTTGATCGCGTAGTAAAGTTCCTCCTTGAGCTGGTAGCGCTTCTCCTTGTTGAAGTCCGAGAACATCTCGGCATCAAACTTGTCGAGTTTCTTGCGCCAGGTGCCGTTTTCCATCATGCGCAGTAACTGCTTGTTGCGCGGCATTCCAATCTGCACTTGCAGCATCTTGGCTAGGGCGGACTGCTCGTCGCCCTCGGGATTTTCCAGCTCTTCCTTTGCCTCCGAAATCAGCCGGTTGCACA
>CALNBE010000271.1 GCA_937874455.1 uncultured Opitutia bacterium
CATATCCTGTGTTTACACCGGCATCAATAGCTAGGATTTTCTCACATGACCCTCGTTGCCCTTGCCGATGGTGATCGAGCCCCCGATGCCTTTCTCCCCGTCCATAATGACCGCCGTGCCACCATTGTCGATGATCACCGCGTTATCGGTCGTCGGCACCCCCGAGTCCCAGTTGCTTTCCTCGGCCCAGTTCCCTTGGCCAGAATTGCCCCAATTCATATCCGCCGCAGTTGCCAAAAGCGCTTGGGCCGAAAGGAGGAAAAAGATAGTGGTCGCTTTTTTCATAAGAGATTTAAGTTTTTGCAAAAGATAATCAGGGAAACACCCCATTCGTCAAGCGACTTTTATCAATTTTACTATCATTTTTCATTAATCAGCAAAAACAGCCGTACGCTCGCCCGCCACCTCCTCACCTCAAAAAAACGCTTTTCTCATTAATTTCTATAAAGTTAAGAAAAAATAATCCTAAAAAAAATCTATCCCCATTGCCAAAATTGGCTCTCAAAAAAATCTGCCCAAGGCTACTCAGATTTTTTTAAAAAATTAAAAAAATAATTATTTTCTCCTAAAAACGTCAAAAAATGCGGGCTGCCGCGTAGGCACTCGACTCCAGTACTGCGGGTACCGGCAACGACTGCCCATCAACACTCCACCGGAAAACATAGTTTTCTCCGCCGTTCACCAAGGAGAAGTGATATCATTGGCGGCCACATCGATGCCGTAATAACCGGCAACACAAAACGACCACACCTCCTTCTCCCAAATCCACGACTTCAGGCCCCCCCCGATTCACACTACGCTGCGATGGTATTTCCCTCGCAACCCACAGCCGTCTTGCCTGCAAATTCCCGTCTCCAGCGCCCTGCAGAGCGTCGGAGATTTAGTTTTTCAGAGCGAGAAATTCAAAAAAACAGGTATCAATTTGATATCTCGGAGAAAATAAGCCCCCTTGCCGAGAAGAGCTTTTCGCGCCTAAACACGACGAAACCCGCTATTTCTAGCGGGTTTCGAAATGGTGGCCGGACGGGGACTCGAACCCCGAACCAATTGATTAAGAGTCAACTGCTCTACCAATTGAGCTATCCGGCCATTTGAAAGGCCGCGAAAAGTGCCACAGGGGGAAGGGAAATCAATAAAAAACTTCAAAAAAATCCGCCACGGCAATGGTGGCGGATGACGTCGCGAAGCCAGCTTCGCCAGAGGAAATTTTCCCTCAGAATGCCGGGTATGACCGGTTGGTCTCGCCGCGCGAGGCCACCATGTTTTCGCCGAGCGACCAAAACTTGTCGTTAAGCATGAACTTGAACTGGAAGATCGGGTCATTCGAAGTCGTGACCCACACCCATTCGTCCGCGCCGTTGCAAGTCATCGGCACACCTGTTTCCCAAGAAAGCCCACCGCCTTCGCCGCGAAGATAGAGCTGGTTGCCCCACCCGATGTCCGCTGTGGCGATGAGGGTCGTCACGCTGGGCGCGGGCAGCTTTTTCTTCGCCACGGTCTTCGCCGCTGTTTCCACCCGCTTGGCCGCTGCCTCCACTTTCTTGGCCACGGACTTCACCAAGGACTCTTTTGGAGCTTTCGCCAGTGTCGCCTTCTTTATTCCGTTTCCGTTTGTTGTCGTTTTCTTTTTCATAAGCCTGTGGGGGTTTTATCTAGTTTCTCAACGACAATTCTTTACGAATGGCAACCCTTTTCATCCCCGAAAAATTTTCCCCCTTTTTCCCCCGCCGCTGCCGCACTGCCTCAAACAAACAAACTCCGGTGGCCACCGACACGTTCAAACAGGGCACCACGCCGTGCATGGGAATCTGCACCAGAAAGTCGCAGGTCACTCCGGTCAAATGCCGCATCCCCTCGCCTTCGGCCCCCATCACCAGCGCCAGCGGGCCGGTCAGTTTGCTCGCATACAGGCTCTGGCTGGTTTTGTGGTCGCTGGTCCCGGCAATCCACACGCCCATCCCTTTCAACTTGTCCAGCGTGTTGCGCAGGTTGTTTGCCAGCACGATTTTCACACTTTCCGCGCCGCCGCAAGCCACCCGCTTCACCGTCTCGTTCACCGAGGCGCTGCGCTTCTTGGTGATGATCACCAAGTCCACTCCCGCGCAATCCGCCGTCCGCAGGCAAGCGCCGAGGTTGTGCGGGTCCTGCAATCCGTCCAGCACGAGAATCAGCGGATCCTTCACGCCTTCCAGCAACATTTCCAAATCCGACTCCGAATACTTCTGAATCGGTCGGTGGGGATCGCTGTGACGGTTGGCGCGGGCAACGGGTGACGACATGGCAAAGGAAATTTTAAAAAAACTTACGCGGGGAACAGCGTTTCGGCGATCTGAATCGCGTTCAACGCCGCGCCCTTCCACAGTTGGTCGCCGCTCACCCAGAAGGAGAGTCCGTTTTCAAAAGCCGTGTCCTTGCGCAACCGGCCCACGCCGCACTTTTCCTTGCCGGAATAATCCAACGGCATCGGGTAAACCTTGTTCGCAGGATCGTCGCAGACTTCCGCCCCGGAAAACGCGCCGATCGCCGCCCGCGCCGCCGCAATGTCCACCGGTTTTTCAAACTCCGCGTTGATCGCGATAGAGTGCGCGCGAAACACCGGCACGCGCACGCAGGTGGTCGAGGCCAGCAGGCCGGGCAGCTCCAGAATTTTCCTTCCCTCGTTCACCATCTTCATTTCCTCCTTGGTGTAGCCAGAGTCGAGGAAGCTGTCCACGTGCGGGATCAAATTGAAGGCAATCTGGTGCGGGTAAACCTGGTGCGTGACCGGCCTTCCCGCCGCCCAGTCGCGCGCCTGAGTGTCCAGCTCCTGCATCGCCGCCGCCCCGGTGCCCGACACGGCCTGGTAAGTCGCGGCGAAAAAACGGCGCAGGCCGAACGCCTTGTGCAGCGGATACAGCGCCATCAACGCAATCGCGGTCGAACAATTCGGGTTCGCCACAATGCCCCGGTGCGCCTTCAGCGCGTGGGCGTTGATCTCCGGCACCACCAGCGGCACCGTGTCGTCCATGCGAAACGCCGAGCTGTTGTCGATCACCACGCAACCGCGTTTCGCCGCCTCGGGCGCCAGCGCCAGGGAAATGCTTCCGCCCGCGCTGAAAATCGCAAAGTCCAAACCGTCAAACGCCTCCGGCTTCGCCTCCACCACCGTCCATTCCTTGCCGCCAAAGAAAATTTTCTTCCCGGCCGAACGCGCCGAGGCCAGCGGACGCAATTCCGCCACCGGATAATTCCGCTTGGCGAGCAGGGACAGGATTTCTTGACCGACCGCGCCGGTCACGCCCACTATGCCAATTCGATATGCCATTTTCAGAGAATGCTTGGAAGTTGTTTTCAGAGTGCGAGGCCAGACGCAAAGAGCTCCATCTGGCGGCGCGGCAGGATTGTCTTTGCGTCTCGATAGGCGAGCAAAAACTCTGGCACTTCCGCGACGGACAGCCGCTTGCAGCCTATTCCGTCTCCACTTCCCGCGCCGCGCCGTCCTGCGTTCCCGACTCGCTGGGCACGCCGACCGGACTTCACCAAACCGTCGAACGTATCGGCGAAAACGCGCCGGCGGGCATGGTCTTCAAGGGCCGCCAGCCGCTGGGTTTTTCCTTCGCCGACGCCCCGGAGGAAATGCAAAAGGAAAACCTCATCACCTCCCGCATCCTCTGGCTCGACGGGCTGGAGCAAGGGAAAAACCGCGGGCCGGGCTGCGACACCCATGCCCGCTACGTTTACCTCCACGGGACCAACCAGGAGGACAAGATCGGCACACCCAACAGCCACGGCTGCGTTCTCCTGCGCAACGCCGACATGATCGCCCTCTTCGACTCCATTTCCTCTGCGGCCTTCGTCTGGATTTCCCTTGCCTGAAGGAGCGCATGGTTGCGATGGGAAAACCGGGCCAACCCTAACGACAGGTTGCGACAGAGACCCGGTCGGCAAAGGAAATTTCCCACCGCGCACGCATCCCTCCGCTAAAATTTCGCCATTCGCCACCCGCATTCCCCTCCCACCCGTTCCCAAAAAGTTTGCCCGTTTTCCCCGCTAGGACATCGTGCCGCCCCAAGGTGGATTTTCGCTTTCACATTCTCGGCAGCAGCAGCGCAGGCAACTCCGCCCTGCTCGTCACCCCGCACAGCCGCGTCCTGATCGACGCGGGATTTTCCGCGCGGCGCCTCAAGCAAAGTCTCGCCGCCGTCGGCGAGCGGATCGAGGATCTCGACGCGGTCTTCATCACCCACGAGCACTCCGATCACATCACCGGACTCGCCGGGCTGGCCCGCCTCGACAAGCCCTGCTTCTTCGCCAACGAGGAAACCGCCCGCGCCGCCCAAACCTGCGCCAAAACCGCCCTGCGCTGGAAAATTTTCGACACCGGCTCCACCTTCCAGTTTCAAGACCTCACCGTCTGCAACTTCTCCATCCCGCACGACGCCGCCGATCCGGTCGGTTACACTTTTTCCTTCGGCGAGGACAACTTGCTCTCGCCGCGGAGGAAACTCGCCTGGGTCACCGACCTCGGCTACGTGCCCCAGCTCATCCGCGAAAAAATCCGCGATGTCGATTTCCTCGTCCTCGAAGCCAATTACGACGCCGACTTGCTCGCCCGCTCCGCCCGCCCCATGAGCCTCAAACAACGCATCCGCGGCCGCCACGGGCACCTCTCCAACGACCTCGCCTTGGAGCTGCTCATGACCCTGGAAAGTGACCGGCTGCAACAAGTTTTCCTCGCCCACCTCAGCCGCGAGTGCAACAGCCCCGACCTCGTGGACGCCGCCCTCTGCACCGCCCGCGCCCTCCGCCCGCACTGCCGCTTCACCGTCATTCACCCCGCCAGCCCCAGCCCCGTTTCCCTCGCCCCGCGTTGAATTTCCTCCGCGGCCTCACCGGGATTTCTCAACCACGGATGCACACGGACAAACGCGAATTTCGCCACAAAACACCGGGCCATTTCTCTCGGCCTTTGCCTTAAAATTTCCTCTGCGGATTTTTAAATTTCCGCCGCGAAAACAACGCGCCCGTCCTCACAGGTGATGCGCGATGACCTCCATCACGCCCCGCCAATCGCAAGGGAAATTCCCGCGCGCTTTTTCCGCGACCATCGCGGCACCAAGGAAGATCCGTGTGCATTGGTGCGCATTCGTGGTTCAAAAAACTCGCAGTATTTCCTCCGTGCCGGGCCTCCGGCCTGTCACAAATGGGCCTTTTCAGGAAATTTCCGATTGGTGGAACGGCCTTGACGG
>CALNBE010000272.1 GCA_937874455.1 uncultured Opitutia bacterium
GGCGCGGCGGAGGCATCGAGCGGCACGAGCCAGGAAGTGCGGTCGTCGCGGAGGGAATGGGTGTCGGCGGAGGAATTTTTCGCCAGGGCGGCGGCGAGTTTTTCCTTGGCGCTTGGCAGGCGAAGCCAGGCGCGGTTGTCGGTGGCTTGTCCGTTGCCGCAGACGGTCAGGGACTCGCCCGCTTCGAGCAGGTCGAATCCGGTGGCGGAGGAAATTTGTGCGAGCAATCCGGCCAGCGGGGAGTCGGCGGGCAGGCGGGAGCCGGATTCATCCAGCGGCGGGAAGGCTGAGCGACATTGGGCGAGATTGAGCTGGACGGCCCAGGCGGCGTCGGCGGGCAGGGTGTTTTGCTCCGGCGGCGCGGCGCGAAGGAACAGCGGGCAAAGGAAAACGGCCAGGCAGACGGGGAGGAAAATTTTCATGCCGGAGGAAATTTTTCAGGAAGCGGAGAGCAAATAGACGGCGGTGTGGATGGCTGCGTAAATGAGAATCGCGGCGATGATCCAGCGCAGCGGCCAGGGACGGCGGGGGGCGTCGGCGGGTTTTTCGGCGGAGGAAATTTCCTTGGGCATGGTGTCAGCGGGCGGGGATTTCCTCCGCGGGTTTTGCGTTGGCGGACGGCGGGATTTGGGCCGGATCGGTTTCGCCGGGGAAGAGGACGATGATGTCGTTGATAAAGTCGTCGCCGTAGAGCTGGTCGCGGAGTAGCCAGTTGCGGACGAAGCTGGCGAAGGCGGCGCGGGCTTTGTCTTGGGCGAGGGGGATTTTCTCCGGGGCGCGCATTTCGAGCACGGAGGAAATGGATTTGAGGACTTTTTCGCGGGCCTCGTCTTTGTTGAAGCGGAGCCAGCCCGCATCGACCCGGATTTCCATGCGGTTGCTGTCGATGCCCACGGGGGTTTGCGCCTCGAGTGCCGGGGCGTGGATGACGCAGCGCCGCCATTTGCCATGCTGTTCGATTTCGGCGCGGATGGGGGAGTCGAGCCGGACGAAGTAGCGGTAGTGGGCCGGGATGCGGACCTCGCTCTCGGTGGTGCCGACAGAGATGTCGAAATCGGTGTAGGGGACGCGGAGCAATTTGGTGTCGGACTCGCGAATGGTTTCGAGGGTTTCGAGTTCGGCGAGCAGGAGCACGTCGCCCCTGGTGGCGCGGATGTCGGCGATGGATTGCTGGATGGTGCGGTTGACCGCGCGGGAAATTTTGACCTCGGGCAGAGTCTTTTGCACCAGGGAAGAGCAGCCGTGGGAAACGGCGAGAAACGCCACCGTGCCCGCCAGCAGCAGCACTGCGATCCCGATGGCCCAGCGGGGAACGAGTGGCGAGGTGGCGGGCGGTTTTTCCATGCGGGCGGAGGAAAAAGGTTAGATGTGGACGATGATTTCCTCCGCCGGGAAACGGATTTTGGGGCGGGCGGCGTATTTGTCCTCGCTGCTCCGGTAGCCCGCGGCGCAGGCCACCAGCGTGGTGTAAGGCGTGCCGGCGAGTCGGAGGATTTCGTCGTATTTGTCGGTTTGGATGCCGCCGAGGGCGCAGGTGTCGACGCCCAGCAAGGCGGCGGCGGTCATGAACTGGCCGAGGGCGATGAAGACCTGGTGTCCCTGAATGGTGTTGAGCGTGCCTGCCTCGGCGGTGCGGGCGACGTAGCCCTCCTGCATTTTGCGGAGCCCGTCGAGGGAGGCCGGATCGACCCCGAGTTTTTCGGCGGTCAGGTTGACGAAGCGGGCGATATGGGCGGCGTCGAGATCCTTGCGCAGCGCGAAGACGACGAGGTGGGAGCAGGTGAGCGGCTGGAGGTTCTTGAAGGAAACGGCGTGCAGTTGCTCCTTCACGGCGGGATTGGTGACGACGAGGAATTTCCACGGCTGGAGTCCCATGGAGGAAGGCGCGAGCACCAGCGCCTCTTCGAGCGCGGCCCAGGTGTCGGCGGGAATTTTCTTTGCCGGATCGAATTGTTTGACCGCGTAGCGCCAGTGGAGCGCGGCGAGCAGTTGGGCGGAGGAAATCGGTTGAGAGTCGGCCATGGGAAAAACGATGCGCGGCGGCGGGGACGGCTCAAGGCCGTTTTTCCGTCAGGCGGCCTGGAACTGGCGGAGCGCCTCGTAGGCGGCGATCCCGGCGGCGGTGGAGAGGTTGAGGGAGCGCAGCGCGCTGTTGAATTGCGGGATGGTGACGCGGTTTCCTTTGCCGATGGATTGATGGAGCCAGTCGGGCGCGCCGGAACCCTCGTTGCCGAAGACCAGCCCGTCGCCGGGGGAAAATTGCGCCTGCCAGATGGTTTTTTCCGCCTTGGTGGTGAGGAGCCAGAGCTGGCCCGGCGGGCGGGCGTCGCTGGCGAGGAAGGCGGCCCAGTCGGCGTGGTGGTGGACGTCGAGGGAGTGCCAGTAGTCCATGCCCGCGCGCTTGAGTTGGGCGTCGGTGATGCGGAAGCCGAGCGGGTGAATCAGGTGGAGCCGGGCGCGGGTGATGGCGCACATGCGGCCAATGTTGCCGGTGTTTTGCGGAATCTCCGGTTGATGGAGAATGATGTGGAGCGCGGGGATCATCAGGACTCGCCTGCGAGGAAGCGGGCGATGGCGTTTTGCAGGGGCATAGGAAAACGGTGCGCCGGGTGGTTGGCCATGTGGTAGCGCAGCGCGGCGAGTTTGACGGCTTCGGATGCGTCGGAGCGCAGCACGCGGTCGATTTCCTCCCAGCCCTCGATGTGTCCGGCGAAAACGAGACGGGCGTAGAGCCGGATGGCGCTTTGCAGGGATTGGGAAGTGGGTTCGGCACTGCTCATGACCGCGGCGCATGGTGGAAAAGGCGCGGCGCGGGGCAAGGTTTAAGGGTGTCTGGCGCTGGCGAAGGAGGCGGGGGAATTGGCCTTGCGAAGGAAAAACGGGAGGGCCAGCCTGCGGGCATGAGAATGAGAATCTGGTTTTGGGTCTTGGCCTGGCTTTGCACGGCGGGATGGGCTGGCGCGGCGGATTTGGGCGAGGCGTTGCGCACGGGGACGATTTGGCGGGAAAAGGAAGGCCGACGGTTGCTGGCGAACGAGCGCGGCGCGTGGGTGGAAAAGGATGTGCGGTTTCGGATTCCCCAACCCGGGTTTTTGCTCTGGGGCCTGCCGGCGGGGGAAACGCTGGTGGACTGGAGCGGGGGGGCGGTGACGCAGGTGCGGGTGTCGTTTTACAACCGTGGCGACAACGGAAAAATGGCGGAGGAAAAATTTGCGAAGCTGGTGGAGCGCGTTGTTGCGACGCTGGACGAGCGGACGGGAGTGCCGGGGGCGCGGGAAAAAGTGCCGGGGCGCCGGGAGGTGGTGCGGAGCGACCGGCGTTCGTGGAGCACGGAGCGGGCGGATTTCCTTCTCGAATGCAGCGAGAGCAAGGAGGAGGGGCCGGAGTTTGCCCGGCTGACGGTGGTGCCTGCGGGCGGGCTGGCGTCGCTGCTGCCCAGCCGGGAAAATGTGGCGCGGAAGGCGCGGCAGGAATACCGGGAGCATGTGGTCCAAACTGCCGACGGCACAGTGGAAATCAAGGAAGTGCCGATGGAAGACCAAGGGCAGAAAGGCTATTGTGCGGCGGCGGCGGTAGCGCGGTTGCTCCGTTACTACGGCAACGAGGCCGTGGACCAGCACCAGGTGGCGCAGCTGGTGCGGGCGGACGCGCAGGCGGGCACGGATTACACGGCGATGATGGATGCGATCGCGGCGGTGCTGCCGGGGAAATTTCGTTTGAAAGTGAGCTATCTGGAGCAGCTTCGGGCGGCGGACTTGATTGAGGATTACAACAAGAAAGCGCGCCGGCACAAGGCGGAGAAAATCGAACTCACGGATCCACGGCTGCGGCAGAATTTTTGGGCGATGCTGAAGCCGGAGGTGTTGCTGGATTCGCGGGCGGATCATTCCCAAACGCGCAAATGGTTGAAGACTGTGCAGCCGTGGATCGACCGCGGGGTGCCGGTGATGTGGGGCGTGACCCTGGGGCTTTATCCAGCGGTGGACGGCGGGAGCATGCAGCGCACCGCGCAGCCGAGCGGCCATTTACGGTTGATTATTGGATACAATGAAAAAGCGCAGGAGGTGGTTTACACCGATTCCTGGGGCGCCGGGCACGAGCGGAAGAAAATGCCGCTGCGCGAGGCGGTGGCGATGACCACGTCCTTGGGAGTAATTGCTCCCTGAGGTTTTTTCCTCCGGGGCGGCGTCAGGCCTTGGAAGATTTTTTTCCCTTGGCCGCGGAGGAAACAGGGGGCGTACCTGTTGGCGCGGGGGGGATTTCCAGCCAGCCGGTGTAGGCACCCTCCCCGGTCATGCGGATTTGCTCCGAGGTGGAGAGCAGGGAGTCGTTGATCCGCCAGAAACTGACGGGTTTCTGGTGGTGGGTGGAATGGGTGTAGGCGGCGATGTGCGCCTCGTTTTCCGCGAGTAGGACGATGGCGGTGCCGTTGAGCGGGGCGGTGTCCATGCCGTGCACCAGCAGAGTCCCGGCCTTTTGTTCGTCGAGAAAGGCGATGCGCTCGGATTGGAAGGTGATGGTTTCCTGCTGGGAGGTGACGGTTTCCTGCAGTTGGGAGACGGTTTCCTGGAGGGAGTGGATTTTTTCCTGGAGCCCTTCCTGGGAGCTGGCGTTTTTTTGCTGGGTGCGCAGGGATTCCTGGCTGGCGCGCAGGGATTCCTGTAGCGCGGCAATGGCGGCGGTTTGTTGGGCGATTTTTTCCGCCTGGGCGTCGAGGGTCTTGCGGGTTTTTTCCAGCGTGCCATCCGGGGCCTGTTGGGCGCGGAGGGATTTTTGGAGGGACTCGATGGTGGCGGATTGCTCGGCAATGGTGGCTTTCTGCCGGGCCAGCAGGGATTCCTTTTCGGAAGAAGTTTGGCGGGCGCATTGGAGGGTTTCCTCCAAGGAGGCGAGGGTGACGCGCTGCTCGGTCAGGGCATTTTTTTGGCGCGAAATGGTGTCCTCCTGCTCGACAATGGTGCGCCGGGCCTGTTGCAAGGCGTCTTGGGGGAGTTGCTGGGCGTGCAAGGTTTCCTGCAAGGAAGTGATGAGGGATTTTTGCTCGGCGATGGTCGCCAGATGCTGGTCGATTTGGATTTCCTTTGCGGCGAGGACTTGGGCATGCGCCTGATTGTTTTCCTGCGCCACGGCCTGCTCCTGCAAGGCTTGATGAAGGGCGTCAATGGAGGCTTGCAGCTCCGCGATGGTGGCGGCCTGCTGGGCGATGGTGCCGTCTTGATCCGCGATGGTTTGCTGCAAGCGCAGGGAGGTGTCGGTCTCTGCTTGCCGGGCTTGCAGGGCATCCTGCAGCGCGGTGATGGTGGTCTCCTGCTCAGTGATGGCGGCGGCCTGCTGGGAAATGGTGGATTCGCGGGCGGCAATGATTTGTTGCGCGTCCTGCAAGTTGGCGTCGGCTCTGGCGAGATAATCGGGCGGGACCAAGGCAACCAATGGCTTTTCGATCAGGTTTTCCATGATGACTACTTATAAAATGATGAGTGATGTGTTTTTATGATAAATATGCAGTGTTTGATAGAGATGTCTATTAATAAAAAAGATTTTTAAAATAGCAAAAGCGGGATCGGGTGTGTTTTGTATGTATTTGAATGATATGGCTTAGGGTGCTTTATAGAGAGGGCGGGGTGCTTGTCTGGGCAGGTGCCGGCAATGGCTGCGAAAGCCTTTAGAGCATATTAAATGAAAATATGGCTATTCGTGGGCGGTTAATCCCAAGGTGCATATGTGAGGACAATTACAGTAATTTGGCTCCCCGTGACGCTGGCCCAGCCTGCGGGGCGACGACCAAGAATGCTGCGCGCGTCGCTCAGCTTGGGGAGTGTTTCATTCAAACTTTCTCGGCCTTCGGGGCGCAGATCTCCACGGTGCGGCGTGCTGCTTAACGGCTGAACAGTAGGTGGCAGGCGAGGAGGAGAAACACGATTCCGGCGACGCGGTGGAGGCCGGTTTGGGCGCGGGGGGATTTTTTGAGCCAGACACCGATACGATCCGCGCCCCAAGCGGCGAAGGAGAAAACGGGCAGGGCGGCCAGCATGAAAAGCAATCCCAGCAGGAGGATTTGCGCTGGCATGGAGCCCCGCGAAGGGCGGGTGAATTGCGGGAGGAAGGCGAGGAAAAACAGCGCGACCTTGGGGTTCGTGACATTCATGAGGATGCCGCGGAGGTAGAGGGTGTGGGGGCGGGGCGGGATGTTTTCCTCCGCGTCCAGGGAAAGCGGGCCGGCGTGAAAGGCCTGCCAGGAGAGGTAGGAGAGGTAGCCGGCGCCGACAATTTTTAGGGCGGCAAAGGCAAACGGGGAGGAGTGAAGCAGCGTGGCCACGCCGAGCGCCACGGCGCAGATGTGCACCAGTAATCCGGTGAAGAGTCCCAGCATGATTAGCAGGCCTGCCTTGCAGCCGTGGAGGGCGGACTGGGTGAGAACGAAAATATTGTCGGGTCCCGGCGCAATAGACAGCGCGAAGGACGCCGCGAGGAAGGGGAGGATGGCGGCGGCGGAAGGGAGCATTGGAGAATTGCCGGCGTCGCAAAGGAAACGGGGCGAAACGGTGAACCGTTTCGCCCCGCTGCGTTGCAGGCACGGGTTATTCCTTTTCCGTTTGCACGCCGACTTTTTTCAGGGCGGCGTTGAGATTTTCCTTATCCATCGGATGGCCGTTGAAGAGGATTTTCCCCTCGGCGGAGACCAGCACGTAGCGCGGGATGGAGTTCACGCCGAGCGGGCCGCTGTAGGCGTTGTTTTTTTCCGCGAGGACGGGCAGGGCGAACTTGAATTGCTGCTGGATTTTTTTGGCGTCGGCCAGGTCCTGGGTGTTGAAGGCGATCACGACCACGCCCTGCGGGGCGAGTTTTTCGGCCTCCTTGGGCAGGTTGGGGAGCAGCTGCATGCAGGGACCGCACCAGGAGGCATGGAAGTCGAGCAGGGCGGCTTTTTTGCCCTTCAGGAGTTCGGCGAGGGAAACGGGTTCGCCTTGGGCTTGCTCGAACTTGAGGTCGAGCGGGAGGACGATGCTGGCCATTTTTTGTGCGTCGCGGAATTCGGTCACCTTTTCGATGACGGCTTGCTGGGCGTCGGGGGTGGTGTCGCTCCAGAGCGCGGCGGCAAAGGAAATCTGGACGGCTTTTTCATCATCGGCGGCGATGGCCTTGTCGAGGGCGGCGAGTTCCGGGGAGGGCTTGGCCTTTTCGGAGCGGTAGTCGCGGTAGGTCTGGAGGGGCAGCTCGGCGAGCTGGGGGTAGGCCCAGATGGACAGGGCGGCCTCGGTTTGAAACCCCTTTTCATCGTCCTTTTGCAGGGCGGCCTTGGCGCGGAGGAAATGGGCGAGGGACTGGCCGAGCGGCACCTCGTGGATGCTGAGGGCCTCGTCGGTGTTCCAGGTGGGCAGGGCTTTTTCCAAGCGGTCGGCCAAGGCGCGGAGATCCGTCTTGGTTTCCTGCATCACGGCGCGGAAGACTTCGGCGTCGAGCAATTGCTGGGCGGAGGCGCCAGCGTCCTTGGCCAGTTTTTGGGCGGCGGCAAACTCCTCGTCGGAGCGTTGTTCGCGGCTGAAGAGGATCTGTTGTAATTTCTGGACTTGGCTCCCGGCGGTTTCCTCGGCGGCGGGGGCGGTTTCCTCGGCGGCAACGATTGCGGCAGGCAAGAGCGCGGCACAGGCGAGCAGGGCGGTTTTCCAAAGATAAGAGAGGTGCATAAGCGGGCTGGTTTGATTGGGTTATGTTTGTGACAACCGCGGCAGCATTGTCGGTGCGGTGGGCGAGTCAAACCGCAAGCGCGCGAAGGAAATGAAGTTTGCCACCGGAAAGGATGCCCTCTAACTGGAATGCCTATGCTGAAAAAAATCTTTCTTTGTGGCGCGGTGGGAATGTTGAGCCTGGGCGGTTCGCTTTGGGCTGAAACGAGCGGGGCTCCGAACGCGGAATTGTTTCCGGCGAATTTAAACGAGACGGCTTCGAAAGAAAAGCAGGCGGAGTACCTGCAGACTTTCGGAAAGGCTGTGGGGCAGAACATGCGGGCACAGTTTGCGCTGCTGGATTTTTCTGAGGAGGAAATGCAAGTCTTCGCTGCGGCGGTGGTGAGTGGCATGACCAAGGATGAGGATCTGGGGCCGCCCTCGGCGGAGGTTTTCGCCTACTTGCAGGCACGTCAGGCCCAGTGGCCGGTGAAGAACGCCAAGTTCTTGGAGGAAGTTTCCAAGGAAAAGGGCGTCCAACAAACTCCTTCGGGGCTGCGTTATAAAGTTGTCGAAACCGGGAAGGCGCCCATGCCCAAGGCGGACAGCTTGGTGACGGTGAAATACACCGGGAGTTTCATCAACGGCAAGGTCTTTGACACCACGAGCAAGTTGCAGGAGGGCCAGGTGGAATTTCCTTTGAACGGCGTGATCGCCGGCTGGACCGAGGGGTTGCAGAAGATCGGCAAGGGCGGGAAGATCATGCTCTACGTGCCTCATTCTTTGGGCTACGGTGAGCAGGGCAGCGGCAGCATTCCCCCGCAGACCACGCTGGTTTTTGAAGTGGAGTTGCTGGATGTGAAGGACGCTCCGGCCCCCGCTCCGTCGTTTCCGATGACGGCTCCGACCGCGGCACCGGGAAAATAAGGTTCTGCGAACAATGCTGAAAAGCGCCGGAGGAAATTCTCCCCGGCGCTTTTTTATATCCGGCGGCGGAGGCGTTTGGCTTTGCGCACCCAGACGCGCTCGCGTTTGCGCTGGAAGGCAGGCGAGTGGGGCGCGTCAGTAATGGTTTCGTCGAGCAGCGCCTTGGCTTCGGGGATTTGATTTTGCTCGATGAGCAGCGCGGCGAGCTGAACCCGGGCGCGGGCGTAGGTGTTGGCGGCGACGACTTTTTCCCAGGCGGCGCGGGCTTCGGCGGTTTGCCCGGCGGCGGTGAGTGCCTCGGCGTAGGCCATCAAGGTGTAGCCGTATTCGTGGCGCGGATCCTTTTCCACCACGGCGCGGAGCAAAGGAAGGGCCTCGGTAGTTTTTCCCTGCCGGAGCAGGGACTGTCCGAGGTGACTTTGGGTGTCGGGATCATCCGCCTCGCGTTCGAGCGCGGCCCGGTAGCATTCCTCCGCCTTGGCAAATTTCCCTTGCTCAAAGAAAATGTCGCCGAGCTGGGCGTGGAACACCGCCTTGTCCACGTTGTGGATCTGGGTGCGAAGTTGTTTGATGCGGCGGCGGTCGGCGGCACCCGGCAGCTCGAAGCCGTGCCCGCTGGGCGTCTGCCAGAAGACGGCGAAAAAGTAGAGCAGGGCGCCCAGCCCTGGTGCGAGGAGAAGGGGAATCAACCAGAGCCAGTTGCCGCGCCAGACGGCGTGGACCAGCATCCAGATGTGCAGCGCGCCCAGGCCGAGCGAGAGCAAGGATGGCAGCCAAAGGAATTTTTCCGCGGATTCCTCTCCAAGCGACAGCAGAGCGAGCGTTTGCATGGCAAAATGGATAGAGAGATGGCGCGGGAGGGAAATAGAAAACTGCGGATGCCTGCCGGAGTTTTCGGGGGATAAGATTTGCCATTTGAGGCGGGAGATTTACCCGGTGTTTCCTCCTACTTCTATGAGCACCTCCACCACTTCTCCTCGCGTCGGTATCATCATGGGCAGCCAGTCCGACTGGTCGGTCATGGAAAATGTCGCCAAGACTTTGACCGAACTGGGCATTTCCCATGAGGCTCGGGTGTTGAGCGCGCACCGCACGCCGCACGCCGCCTTTGAATACGCCACCGGGGCCGAGGCGCGCGGTTTGCAGTGTATCATCGCCGGAGCGGGCATGGCCGCGCACTTGGCGGGAGTGATGGCCGGGCTGACGCATTTGCCGGTGCTGGGCGTGCCGATGGAGTCGCCGCAATTGAAGGGTCTGGATTCGCTGCTTTCGACTGTGCAGATGCCGGGCGGCATTCCGGTGGCCACCTTCGCCATCGGCAAGGCCGGGGCGGTGAACGCGGCGGTGTTCGCGGCGTCGATGCTGGCCTTGGGCGACGAAAAAGTGCGGGCCGCGCTCCTGGCCTATCGCGCGAAGCAAACGCAAAAGGTGCTCGACACCCAGCTGCCCTAATCGGGGGATTTTTCCCCGGAGGAAATGAGTCTGGCGGAGAAAAAGGCGTTGCGGATTTGGGCGAAGGAAACCCGCCGCCGCGCCGCGCGTTTTTCCTCCGCGACTGCCGCACAATGGCTGGCGCAGGCGCAAAGTTTGGCCGCTTGGCGCACGGCCCGTTGTCCCTGTCTTTACGTGGCGATGCCGGAGGAAGCTCCGACAAAGCCCTTGCTGGAAAATTGCTGGGCGCGGGGAATCGCGGTGGTGCTGCCGCGCATTACTCCCGCCGGATTGGTTTTGCACAAAATTTCCTCCGCGGTGGAATTGGTGGCCGGCGTGTGGGGGATTTTGGAGCCAAAGGAAAATCTGCCGGAATGTGCCCCGGAGGAAATTGACTGTGTGATTGTGCCGGGGCTGGCGTTTGACGCGCACGGCGGGCGGATCGGTTTTGGCAAAGGTTACTACGACAAGCTGCTGACTCGCCTGCGCCCGGAAGTTGCGCGGATTGGCTGGGCGTTTGACGCGCAAATCGTCGGACATGTTCCGATGGCGGAGCATGACGTGCGGCTGGATTGGGTGGTGACGCCGACCACGATTTATGGCGTTGGGTGATGCGCGCGGAGGAAAAATGTCGTGGAAACCACGAATGCACACGAGTGGACACGAAATTTGGTGGTCCGGTGGGGGCGGGAAATAGGTAAGGTTTTGAGGCGTCGCAGGTGGCGGCTCCTACAAGGCGAAGCGGTGCCTTGCTAGCCGCCAATTCTGTCCATCCAAAATCTCCCTGTTTTTCCTCCGCGACTTTGCGGCTCCGCGAGAGATTTCTTTCGGCGGATTTTGCGTTGCGCTGGAGAAAAGAAAAACCGGCAGGGAAGTCCTGCCGGTTTTTGAAACGGAGGAAAATTTCCTTTGCGGCTTAGAGCATGCGGCCCGGTTTGATTTGGGCGGCGGCGGGGAAACGGTCGGCCCAAGTTTGGGCGCGGGCGACAAAGGCGTCCACCTGCTGCCCGGCGGTGCCGGTCTGGGTGCCTGCGGCGTTGACCAGCGCGTCGAGTTGCGCGCGTTGGAGGCCGAGGCGGGAGTCGTTGGCCAGCCGGTCGATCAAGTCGTTGCGTTCGATTTTTCCTGCGCGCAAATCACGGGCG
>CALNBE010000273.1 GCA_937874455.1 uncultured Opitutia bacterium
CCGCGCGTCGCCCGTTCCTCTCAGGCCGTCCACTGCTTCTTCGCCATCCTCGCCGACGCGGGCCACGTGGGCGACACGCTCACCGACATGCACGAGGCCGGAGTCCTCACCCGCTTCCTCCCCGAATTCGAGGGGCTGCGTTGCCTGGTCCAGCGCGAGATTTTCCACCGCTACACCGCCGACGTCCACACCCTGCTCTGCCTGCGCGAACTCGACGCCGTTTTCCTTTCCGCCGACCCCGAACGCGCCCGCTACCGCGCCGCCCTGCTCGAAACCGACGAGCCCGCCCTGCTCTATCTCGTGCTCCTGCTCCACGACATCGGCAAGCAATTCGGCATCGCCGACCACGCCGAAACCGGCGCCGACCTTTCAGAAAAAATCCTCCGCCGCCTCGGCGTCGCCCCCTCCGCCCGCACCCTCGTCACCCAACTCATCCGCCTCCACCTCGCCATGGCCGAGTTCTGGCGCAAACACGACCTTGAGGAACCCGCCAACATCGAGCGCTTCGCCGCCCTCGTCGGCTCCGAGCCACTCCTGCGCTACCTCTACGTCCTCACCTACTGCGACGCCCGGGCCACCGCCCCCGACCTCTGGAACAGCTACAAGAATGCCTTGCACAGCCAGCTTTTTCTCCAAACTTTGGCATACTTTGTGCGACTCAATCCCCAACACACTCAGGATCATCTTTCCCCCCAAGACATGCTACGCCGCGAAATAGTCGAAAAAGGCCTCATCGGAGAGGACATCACCAGCGAGGAACTGGACGCCCACTTCTCCCTCGTGCCCGAACGCTACTTCCAGCAATACGGGCCCGAGGACACCTGCCTGCACATCCGCATGGTGAACAAGCTCCTCTTCACCATCACCAGCGCCCACGGCGCCGGATCCCTCTCCCCCGTCATCCACTGGCAGGACAACAAAACCAAGGGTATCTCCGACGTCACCATCGTCACCTGGGACCGCGCCGGGCTTTTCTACAAAATCGCCGGAGCCTTCTCCGTCGCCGGCCTCAACATTCTCGGCGCCAAAGCCATTTCCCGTTCCGACCACATTGCCATCGACACCTTCCACATCGAAAAATCCATCAAGGACCCGCTGCTCGCGGAGGAATTGCGCGATGCCTTTTCCCACAACTTGGACGAGGCCCTTGTCCAGGAGCGCGACCTCGAACCGGCCATCCGCGCCCAAATTCTCCGCGTCGCCAAACGCCCCCGCACCGCCCGCGAAAAACTCATCGCCGCCGTCCCCGTCAAACCCAAGGTCTCCGTTTACCACGACGCCAAACTCCACCGCACCGTGGTCGAACTCTCCGCTGGCGACCGCATCGGCCTCCTCTTTTTCCTCGGCCGCCTCTTCTACCGCCACCACCTCGACATCGCCTTCGCCCGCATCACCACCGAAAACAACGCCGCCGTCGATACCTTCTACCTCGAACCCTTCCCCGGCGAAGCCGACAAAACTCCCGCCGAGCTCAAAGCCCTCCGCGACGACATCAAAGCCTGCCTCGCCGAATCCCCGACCTGAGCCGGAGTAATTAATGAATTATGAATTAACAATTTAGAATTATAAATCTCAGCATCTCCCTCCGCACTCACACATCCCCTCATTAAAAAAACTTCCCGCATTCGCGTTTATCCGTGCCATCTGTGGCGCAAAATATCCTTTCCGGTATTTACCCGGCAAAAAGGGATGCACAGGATAAACAGGCTTCGCGAAAAACCCGTCCATCCTGTCCATCCCTGTTTCTTTTTTCCTCCCAGCACCGGTAAAACCGATGTCCCCATCGCGCTCACCCGCCGCCAAGGAATTTCCTTTCAGACATTTTCCTCCGCGTTAACGCGACGCGGGCGCGTCGGATGCCAGTGCGCGCAGGGCGGATTTTTTCCCGAAGTGGTAAAACACCGCGGGGGTCACCAGCAGGTCCAGCAGGGTCGAGCTGACCAGTCCGCCGACAATCACCACCGCCACGGGATGGAGAATTTCCTTCCCCGGCTGGCCCGCCGCAAAGAGCAGCGGCACCAGCGCAATGCCCGCGCTCAAGGCGGTCATCAACACCGGCACCAGCCGTTCCAGCGTGCCGCGCACCACCATTTGCCGGGAGAAACTTTCCCCTTCATGCCGCATCAGGTGCAGGTAATGACTGAGCATCATGATGCCGTTGCGCGCCGCAATGCCGCCCACTGCAATCGCCCCGATCAGCGTGGCAATCGACACGTTGTCCACCAGCCGCCAGGTGAGTGCCAGCCCGCCGATCAAGGCCAGAGGAATGTTCATCATCACCTGCAGCGCCATCACCGCGCTGCGGAAATAAGCCTGCAGCAAAAACCCGACCACCAGCAGCACCAGCACCGCCAGCCAGGCAATGCGCGCCGCCGCCTCCTGCCGGGCCTGAAACTCGCCTTCGAAACTGACAAAATATCCCTCGGGCAAATTCACTTCCGCCTGCACCTTTTCCTGCAAAGTTCGCACCAGACTTTGCAAATCGCGCTCGGTGGTGTTCGCGCTGATGACGATGCGCCGGGTGCCGTTTTCCCGATTGATCACGTTCGGACCCTGCGACTCATGCACCCGCGCCACCAAGCGCAGCGGTACTTGGCGGCCATTGCCGGTCGCCACCAACAGCTCGCCAATTTTCTCCGGGGCGTCGCGCCATTTCTCCGGCAGCCGCACCACCAGATCAATCGTCCGCTCGCCATCGCGCAGCTCGGCCAGCGTTTCCCCGCCGAGCAAAGTTGACAACTGGCGGTTCAATGCCGCCGCGGTCAGGCCATAAGCGCGCGCCCGGTCGCGGTCGATTTCGATCTTCAACTGCGGAATCTCCACCTGCGTCTCCAGCAGCACATCCGTGAACCCGGGAATTCCCTCCGCCAGCTCCTTGATCGCCGCGCCTTTTTCCCGCAGCACCGACAGATCCGGCCCGAAAAGTTTCACCGCCAGGGTCGCGCTCACGCCGCTCATCATGTGCGAGAGGCGGTGCCCGATGGGCTGGCCGATGGTCACAAACACGCCGGGGATGCCGCCGAGTTTTTTTCGAATCTCCGCAAAAACTTCCGCCCGCGGACGACCGCCTTCGTGAAACTCAAGGTCGAACTCACTCTGACTCACCGGCACCACATGGTCGTCCTTTTCCGCCCGGCCAGTGCGCCGGCCAATGCTTTTGATCTCGGGAATTTGCTGCAACAGCCCCACCGCCACTTCGCCAAGCTGATTGGTGTGGCGGAGCGAGGAACCGGGTACCGAGGCCACCGTCACCACCGCACTGCCTTCGTTGAAGGGCGGAAGAAATTCCTTCCCCATTTGCGGCCAAAGCGCCACCGCGCCGGCAAACAGCACCGCCACCGCAAAGAGCACCGCAAAGGGAAACCGCAGCGCAAAACGCAAAAAGGTGCGCTCAACCAGCCATTTCAACGCCCGCACCAGCCAGCCGTCGCGATGCTCCCGACCGGGCTTCGGGTGCAGCAGCAGCGAGCACAGCACGGGTATCACTGTCAACGACACGCCAAACGACGCCACCATGCTGGTGATGGTCGCCAGCGCGATGGGCGGGAACAACTGCCCTTCCACGCCCTGCAGTCCGAAGAGCGGAAGAAACACCAGCACGATCAGCGTGGTCGCATAGAAAATCGAGTTGCGCACTTCGCCCGAGGCCGCGGCAATCACCTCCAGACGCGGTTTCGGCTGCGTCAACGCGGCGTTTTCCCGGAGCCGCCGAAAAACATTTTCCACGTCCACAATCGCATCGTCCACCACCATGCCGATCGCCACCGCCAGCCCGCCCAGCGTCATCGAGTTCACGCTCACGCCAAACCACTGGAACACCAGCAGGGTGATCGCAAAGGAAAGCGGCATCGCGGTCAGGGTGATGAAGGTCGTGCGCAGGCTCAGCAAAAACAGCAGCAGCACCACCGTCACCATCAACGCGCCGTCGCGAATCGCTTCCACCAGATTATTGATCGCGCTCTGAATAAAGTCCCCTTGCCGGAACAAAATTTCCGTCGAAACCGACGCGGGCAGCGCGGGCTGCAATTCCGCCAACGCCGCCTCCACCGCGGAGGAAACCTTCAAGGTGTCGAAGCCGGGGGCCTTGTCGATGCTCAGGATCACGCCGGGCGCGCCGTTCACGCTCGCGTCGCCGCGCATCGGCTGCACGTCGTAATCCACCTTCGCAATGTCGGCCACCGTGATCACCCGGTCGCCGATCTGTTTAACCGGCGTCGCCGCCAGCGCATCCAGGTCCGTGGTCATGCCGAGGTTGCGCACCATGATTTCTCTGGTCGCGGTGAGCAGGTAGCCGCTGGTGGAATTTTCCGCCGCGCCGCCAACCGCCGTCCGCAATTCGTCCAGCGTCACACCGTGCGCCGCCATCCGATAAACATCGGGCTGCACCACGATTTGCTTCACGCCGCCGCCGATCACCAGCACTTCGGCCACGCCGGGAATGCTTTGCAAACGCCGCCGCACGGTCCAGTCGGCCAGCGTTCGCAAATCCCGCGGAGCCACGCTGCCGTCCGCACTGCGCAGGCCAACCAGCAGCACCTCGCCCATCAGCGACGACACCGGAGTCATGTTGGGCATCACCCCCTCCGGCATCGACTCGCTCACGGCGTTCAGCCTTTCCTGCACCAACTGCCGCGCCCGGTAAATATCCGTGCCCCAGGCAAACTCGGCAAACACCAGCGACAGTCCCACGTCCGAATTCGACCGCAGGCGGTCCAGTCCACCCACGCCTTGCAACGCCGATTCCAGCCTCTGCGTCACGAGAATTTCCACTTCCTCCGGCGCCAGGCCGGGGCATTCGGTGAGCAGCGTCACCGTCGGCTTGGTCATGTCCGGCAGCACTTCCAGCGGCAATTTCCTTCCCGCCTGAAAACCGAACAGCAAAATCAGCAGCGCAAACACCAACACCAGCGCCCGGCTGCGCAGCGAAAAACGAATCAGTGCGTTTAACATGGCTCAGGCGGCTTTGTCTTGTTTGCGAAACACCAGGCTCAGCACCAGCAACAGGGCCAGCACTCCGCTCAGCGCGGCGAAAAACCACGTCAGCGCCGGATCACCCGCCGCGCCCGCAGCATGGTCATGATCGTCCGCGCCCGCGGAGGAATTTCCTTCGCCATCTTGCAGCTCCGATCCGTCCTCGGCGTGCGAATGCCCGTGCGCCGCATCCAGCGCGGCCTTCAGACTCACCGTCCCGCCGCCCGCCGACTCCAGCGCATAGGCGCCACGGGCCACCACGCGCTGTCCGGATTTCAGACCTTCCAGAATTTCCACCGCCGTGTCGTTGCGCTCTCCGACCACCACCGGTGTTTTCACAAAGGCGTTTTCCAGTCCCGGCATATTCACGTAAACATGCCGGTTGCCGCCGGTCCCCTGCACCGCCGCCAGCGGCACCGCCAGCACGTCCGCGCGCTTTTCCGTCACAATCGAAAATTCCGCCCGCATCCCCGGACGCAGCCGCCAGCCGGGATTTTTCACCCGGAATACCGCCGCCAGCGTCGCGCTCTCCGACTCCACCTGCGTGCCGAGATAGGCCAGCTCCGCGGCGAAAATTTCCTCCGGGAAACCGGCCACCCGAATGCGCGCCTCCTGGCCCGGACGCAAACGTCCGGCGAAATGCTCCGGCACCCGCGCGGTCGCCTGCACTTCGGTCAAATCCACAATTTCCACCAGCGAATCTGCCGGACTCACCGGCTGGCCTTCAGCGACATTCACCGCCGCCAGCACGCCGCTCTTCGGCGCGGCCAACGCCACCTGGGGAGGGGGCTCGCCGGGTTGACGGCTTTCCACCGCCAGCAAAACGTCGCCCGCTCGCACCTGCTGGTCGGGCTTGGCGCGCACGGTCACGGCGCGGCCATCGATCCGACTGCTCACCACCGCGCGATTTTCCGGCAACACTTCGATGCGGCCCAAGGCAAAAACCGTCCGCGTAAAATCCCGTGGCGCAATTTCCTCCTGGGTTAGGCGCAAGTTTTTCACCGCCTGCACATCCAGCACAATCGGCGCACTCCCGGCGGGCAGTTTTTCCTCCGCGCCATGATCGTGGTCGAGACCTTCTTCCGCGTGGCTGTGCGGCTTGCCCGCTTGCTCCGATTTTTCGTGGTCGTGATCGTCGCCTTCGTCGTGGTCGTGATCGTGACCAGCATGGTCAGAGGCGTTCTTGGCCGCAGTTTTTTCTCCAGATTTTTCCGCCGTCTGCGTCGGAGCACTTTTTTCCGTCGCATGGTCGTGATCGTGGCCTTCGTGCGCACTCACCCGGGTGGTGAAAAAAAGCGCGGCCAGCAAAGAGAGTAACAAAGTTTGTTTCATGGGAAATTAATGTGATTGGTGATTGTTTCAGGGTTGGGTGATCGCGGAGGAATTCGTGCTGTTGGCTGTCGCGGCGCGATACCGCACCCAGGCGAGGGAAAAATTCCTTTCCGCCGCCAGCAGGCCGTCCTCCAGTTGCAGGCATTGCTCACGCGCTTTGAGCACGGCCAGCAGTTCCGCCTGTCCGGCGGCATAGGCTTTTTCCAGCGCGGCAACCTGTTCCTGCGCGAGCGGCAGCAGCTCCTCCCGTACCTCCCGCGCCAGCTCCAGGGCGTCCCGCATCTCCTCCCGCGCCAAACGCAATTCGTGGCTAATCGCCACCATCAGGGCTTCCGCGCCCAGCCGGACCCGCTCCGCCGCCGCCTTTTTCTCCCGGACTTCCCCACTGTTGTCGTTCCACAACGGCAGCGGCAGGGACACTCGAAAACCGACAAACACCGAGTCCTCTTTCCTCCCGGCGTCATTTTCCTCGCGCTCGCCTTCGACGACCACGCCGACGGAAATGTCGTCCCAGCGCTTCGCCTCAGCCAGCGCGATTTCGCTCCGCGCGGCGTTTTCCTCCGCGCGCGCCTGCTGCCAGTCCGCCCGCCGCGCCCAGTCACCCGACGCCGGCAGCTCCTGCTTGGGCAGGCCGCCTTCCAGCACCAAATTTTCCTCCGCGCCCAAACCCAGCAGCGCCTGCAGCCGGCCCCGCGTTTTCAAGCGTTCGGTCTCCAATTTGCGCGCTTCCAGCGCCAGACGTCGGCTGTCCACTTTCGCCTGTTGCGCGTCCAGCGGGGAAATTTCCCCGCTCTTCACTCGGCGCTCAATGAAGCGCGCCTGTTGCGCCGCCACCTCCGCCTGCTGCCGCAGCAGCGCGTGCTGCTTGTCCAGCGTCAGCAGCTCCACTGTCAGCGTCTCCGCCTCCGCGACCATGAGGCGTTCCGCGTCGCGCACCTCCCACTCGGCCAGCTCCACTTGTTTGGCCGAGACCTCCTTTTCCCGAAGCAGCCGCCGCGTCAGGGGGAATTTTTGATCCACGGAAAACGCCAGACCGCCCTCGCCGAAATCCGTGTCATTGCGGTATTCCACGCCGACCTCGGGATTCGTCCAGCGACCGGCAGCATCCATTCGGCCCCGCGCCTCCTCAATTCGCCAGCGCAAAGCCCTTAGCTCCGGGTTGCGTGCCCGGACCTGCGTCCCGGCGTTCTCCAAACTCAGTCGAACCTCCGCGCCGTGCGCCCAAGCGGCGCCCAGCAGCAGCAAAAGAAAAAAACGTAAATGCATGTGATAAAAAATGAAGTTTCTGTTTTCCCCGGCGCGTCTCCCGCACCGGCGTTTCGTCCGCCGCGCACCCTGCGTGGCCGGAACAACCAACCGACGGCTAGCCGCCGTCACTTCATTTTCTCACAGCAAAAGAATCACACTGCGGCAGACCCGCGCCGCCTCGGTCAGCAAAGGCACCGGCGGCTCATGGCTCAGCGCGACCGGACGCATTTCCTCCGCAATTTCCTCGAAGGAAAACACCGGCAGCACCCAGAGCACCGCCAACAATGGGGCCGGCAGGCTAATTCCGGGAACCGGCTGGATGCGCAAACTCTGCACAAAAGGATCGTGCTCGTGCGCGTCGTCCGGGTCGCAACTCTCCAGATCCGCCTCCATCCAGACGCAATCAAGCGCCGTCGCAAAGGAATCCGCAGCCACCACCCCATCGCAATGATGATGGTCCACCGTCGTCCAGAAGGCCACGCCCTCCACCATGGCCAGATAGCCGCGCTGCAGACCAAACAACTGCGTCGCCACCACGCCCGCCATCACGAGTCCGAGGAGGAGATATTGCAGCAGCCTGAGCATCACGGGACGGGACGGTGGATCGCCGACAGCCAATGTCAATTTTTCAAAACAAAAAATCCGCCACCGCCGCTTTGTTTTTCCATGAAGCAAAAAACACATTTTTTTGTTCTCCCGCCGTGTTTTTTCACCCATCGTGCCCGCAAATATTCTACTGCCCGTGACCGTATTTCCTGATAAAGAAACCTTCCTCCAGCTGGCCCGCCAGGGAAACCTCATCCCGGTTTGCACGGATCTGATGGCCGACTTGGAGACCCCGGTTTCCGTTTACGCCAAGCTGCGCACCCGCGGGCCGGCCTTTCTCCTCGAATCCGTCTCGGGCGGCGAGCGCGTCAGCCGCTACAGCTTCGCCGGCTCCCGCCCCAGCAAGGTCATCACCGCCTGGAAGGATCGCACCATCATCACCCATCGCGACGGGCGAACTGAGACCCTGCCCACCCCCGCTGATCCACTCAAACTGGTCGAGGAAACCCTCGCCCCGCTCCGCCCCGCCCACCTGCCCGGCATGCCGCCTTTTCACGGGGGTGCCATCGGCTTTGTCGGCTACGAATACATCCACTGCATCGAGCCCACCGTGCCCCTCGCGGCCAAAGACGACCTCGACGCGCCGCTGCTCCATTTCATGATCATGGACAGCTTGGTGATGTTTGACCACGCCCGCCAGAGCATCCGCCTTTGCGTCAACGCCGTCATCCCGGAAAATGGCGACCCCGCCCACGCCTGGGAGCAGGCCTGCGTCGATCTCCGGGTGCTGCTCAACCCCCTGCGCACCCCGCGTCCGCTGGCCCCCGCCGAGTTTATCAACGACATTGCCGTACCGCCGCCGCAGGGGAATTTTTCCCGCCCGGCCTTCGAAGCCGCAGTTGAAAAGGCCCGCGAATACATCCACGCCGGCGACGGCGTGCAGATCGTCCTTTCCCAACGCTTCGAGCGTGATTTCTCCGCCACCCCGCTCGACCTCTACCGTGTCCTCCGCTACATCAATCCCTCGCCCTACATGTTCATTCTGGAGGGGGGCTCAGGATTCAGTGCGGTGGGTGCCTCGCCCGAGGTCAATGTCCGCCTCACCAACGGCACCGTGGAGATCCGCCCCATCGCCGGAACCCGCCCGCGCGGCGCAACCGACGCCGAGGACCGGCGGCTCGAACACGAACTGCTGGCCGACGAAAAAGAACGCTCCGAGCACCTGATGCTCGTGGACCTCGCCCGCAACGACATCGGCCGCGTCTGCGAAACCGGCTCCGTCACCGTCGCCGAATACGCCACGGTGGAACGCTACTCCCACGTCATGCACATCGTCTCCCAAGTTGAGGGGAAATTGCAGCCGGAGAAAAACGCCTTCGACCTCTTCCGCGCCACCTTTCCCGCCGGCACTCTCAGCGGCGCACCCAAAATCCGCGCCATGCAAATCATCGCCGAACTGGAAGGTACCCAGCGCGGCTTCTACGGCGGCGCGCTCGGCTATTTTTCCTTCGACGGCAACCACGACTCCTGCATCACCATTCGCAGCGCCCTGCTGCAAAACGGCAAAGCCTACATCCAAGCCGGCGCCGGGTTGGTCGCCGACTCTGTTCCTGCAACCGAATACCAGGAAACAGTGAATAAATCCATGGGCGTCATGAAAGCTGTTGCCATTGCAGAGGAAATGAAGCACTCCCTCACCTGAAATTTTCGGAATCGATGGCCCCACCACGCAGAAACAGGGAAAGCAGCCCCGAAGACCCCCCAGTGGATTCGGAACCGCTTCCCGTATCCGCAGTTACCGACTTCGACACCCCCGGTTCGGAGGACGAACTGGACTCGACCGAGCGCACCGCCCTGCGCGCCTACTTACAAGCCATCGGAAAAACCCCGCTGCTCACCATTGAGGAGGAAATCGCCCTCGCCAAGCGCATCCAAAAAGGGGATATCGCCGCCCAGCGTCACATGATTCAGGCCAATCTGCGCCTGGTCGTCAAAATCGCCCGCGACTACGAAAACTTCGGGCTGCCACTCATGGACCTCATCAGCGAGGGCAACCTCGGCCTGATCAAGGCCGTCGAACGCTTCGACCCCACCAAGGGCGGCAAACTCAGCACTTATGCCGCCTGGTGGATCAAGCAATCAATCAAGCGCGCCCTCGCCACCCACGGCAAAACCATCCGCCTGCCCGTCCACTTGGTGGATCGCATCGCCCGGATGCGCCGCATCACCAACCAGCTCACCGAGGAACTCCACCGCGAACCGACGAACGAGGAAATCGCCCTCGTCATGGAGCTTCCCATCAACAAAATCGCCCATCTAAAAAGCATCAGCACCCGCCCGGCCTCCTTGGAGTCCCCAGTCGGAGAAGACGGCGACACCTCCTTCGGCGACCTGATCGGCGACGAAAATCAGGCCACCCCTTTCGAAAGTTTGCGCGGCAAATCGGCCGTCGATGACATTCAGGAAATGATCAGCAAGCTCGACCCCCGCGAAGCCGAGATTATCCAGCTCCGTTTCGGTCTCAACGGCGAACGCCCGCTTACCCTGGAAGAAGTTGGTGCCCGCTTCAAACTGACCCGCGAGCGCGTCCGCCAACTTCAACATCTGGCCATTATGCACCTGCGCCGCATGATGAGCGACCACGAGCGCCAGCGCACCTCGGAGGAGATTCGCGAGGAAAATCTGGCCTTGGCCCGTGCCCAGGTTTTCGACGAATATTTCCGCAGCAAGGTGGAGGAAGTGGCGGAGAAAAAAACCGTTCGCCCCAAAGTGTCGATCAACACCCATTCCTCCCCGCCCAAAAAACCCGCCCGCGGGAAAAAGTAAGCACCGAGGCAGGGATATTTGTTCGGGTGCCTGCGGAGGAAATTCCTCCCCTCCGAACTTTTCCCTTTTGTTTCCAGCGGGCAGCGCTTCAATTCCCGCCCCAACACACATGTCCCGCTCGCAGAAAAATTCCCTCGCCGGTAAACGCATCGTTATCACCCGCCCCCAAGGGCAAACCACCCCGTTGCGCGACGCGCTCGAAAAACAGGGTGCCACCGTGCTCGAACTACCGCTGCTCAGCATCGAATACCTTTCCGCCTCCGAAACCAGCAAGGAGATCTTCGAGTCAATGGGCCAGTACGACTGGCTCGTCTTCACCAGTACCAACGGTGTCCACGGATTTTTTAACCAGTTCTTTGCCAGCTTCAAAGACATCCGCGGCATCGGCCTCTGCCGCATCGGCTGCGTCGGACCCGCCACCGCCCGGGCAGTCGAGGACTACCATTTGCAGGTCGATGTCCTCCCGGAGGAACACACCGGCGAGGCACTGGCCCAAGCCATGGTCGCGGAGCACCACCTCGAGCACCTGCGCATTCTTGTGATCACCGGCAACCGCAACAGAGAAACCGTCACCACCATCCTCACCAAACAGGGACAAGCCATCGTCGATGTGCTTCCTGTTTATGAAACCCAGGAAAATGATGTCGCCCATCTGGCCGCCGCGGAGGAATTTCGCCAGACAGGGGCCGACGCCATCGTCTTCGCCAGCCCATCCGCTGTGGATGCCTTTCTCTCCCAAGCCAGGCAGTTGAAACTTTCCCCGCAGGCCAGCCAGCCGCGCGCAGTCGCCATTGGGGCCGTCACCGCCAGCGCCATGAAAGATGCAGGCATTCCCGTCGCCGCCCAAGCCAAAGAGGCCACTGCCACCGCGCTGGCTCAAGCCGTTGCCCAAGCTCTGGCAGGCTAGCCTTCTCTCTTTTCACATGCGTCCCCTGGTCAAAGTTTGCGGCATCACCCGCCGCGTCGACATCGATACCGCCCTCGCCCAAGGCGTCGATTTCCTCGGCATCAACTGCTGGCCGGACTCCGCCCGCTTTGTTCCGCCGGAAAAACGCGCGGAACTCCTCGCCGCCATTCCCGCCGACCGCCGCGTCTGCGTGGATGTCGCGCCCACTTTGGAAAAACTCCGCCAATTGGTCGCGGAAAACTTCGCCCTCTTCCAAATCCATTTCGACCCCGCCAATCCCCGGACACACGAGCAAGTTCAGGCGTGGTCCGCTTGCGTGACACCTGCCCGCCTCTGGCTCGCACCTCGGGTCGGCCCCGGACAACACTGGCCCACCGACCTGCTGCCTTTTGCCAACACCTTCCTTTGCGACGGCTTTCATGCTGGCAGCTTTGGCGGCACCGGCCGCACCGCCAACTGGGAACAATTTGCCCAACTCCAAGCCCAACACCCCAGCAAACAATGGATTCTCGCTGGCGGACTCAACGCTGACACCCTTCCCCGCGCCCTGCACGCCAGCCAAACCCGTTTTCTCGACCTAAATAGCGGCATTGAGGACAAGCCGGGCCAGAAGAGTGCCGAAAAATTAGCTCAATGTGTTTCAATTTTAAACAACCCCCTGCGCTAGACATCTTTTTTCCACAAAAACACCCCCGCACCTTGCCCATCCCTCGACCACGTGATTAAAAAAACTCGTTTTTGCCGACTTGGCCTGCCTCTTGCTTTTCTCTTTGCAAGGCAATACTTGCCTGCCTGAAAACTGAATCACACGCATACCCAAACACCGCCATGAAACTCATCGTCGCCGTTATCAAACCATTCAAACTCGAAGAAGTTAAGGCCGCTCTCTCCGACATCGGAGTCGAGGGTATGACGGTCTCCGAGGTCAAGGGCTTTGGCCGCCAAAAGGGGCACACCGAAATCTACCGCGGCAGTGAATACACCGTGGATTTCCTCCCCAAGGTGAAACTGGAAATTGCCATCGACGACGCCCAAGTTGAGCAAGTCATCGAAGTTATCAGTACCGCCGCCCGCACCGGAAAAATCGGCGACGGCAAGCTCTTCATTCTGCCCCTCGAATCCGTGGTGCGCATCCGCACCGGCGAACGCAACGTCGAGGCACTCTAATTCCCCCCGCGGAGGAAAGTGCTCCTCCCCCCCCCCCCCCCAAAAAAAACGCAGGCCAACCGCCTGCGTTTTTCGTTTTCCCACAAAGGAGACCCGCCACCCTTTACCCCTGCGCGGAAGAAAAAGATGCAGCGGAAAAATTCCTTTGACTGAGCCAAACTCAGGACACCTCTATTTGCGCCATCCCCAAACACCCCCTCGCCCCCGCCAAGAGGCACGGCGCAACACGGGATTTCTCGGACACAGGATTTTTTCGCTTTGTCCGCGGAAAACACCTCCCTGTCCTTTGCCCCCGCCTCCTCCCGCCGCGTATCAGCATCCTGGAAAATCCTTCACCCCCCCCAAAAAAAAACGCTTGCTCCAAAAAATAATGGAGGCGCGGTGCTAATTTCACCGCGCCTCCGGCTTCACTCTAAACCAACTCCTGTTTTTCTTTGCTTTGCAGCTCGGAAAATTCGTGCCCCCAACTCAGAGCGAGTAACCTTCCTCACCGTGCTCGGTGATGTCCAGGCCCTGCCGCTCATCCTCGGGTGTCGGGCGCAGCCCAATCGTAAACTTGATCGCATAGGCGATGATGACCGTGGCAACCACACTCCAAACCAGCACAATCCCAACGGAGGTCAGCTGCTTGACAAAGAGTTCCGCGCCGCCCTCGGCACCATTGATCTCCTTCACCGCCAGCAACCCGGTGAGCAGCGTGCCCACCGTGCCGCCAACCGCGTGCACCCCGAAAGTGTCCAGCGCGTCATCATAGCCGAGCCACTTCTTCAGATAAACCACCGCAAAGAAGGGAATCACCCCAGCGGCAATTCCGCAAATCACCGCGCCAGTGGCATCCACAAAACCCGCCGCAGGAGTAATCACCACCAGACCGGCGACAATCCCCGAGCAGAAACCAAGCACCGATGGCTGGCGCTTGATGATAAATTCCAGAAAGGCCCAGACAAATCCCCCGATGGCCGCGGCCAGCGTGGTGGTCAGGAAGGCGCTGCCAGCCAGTCCGTTCGCCGCGCCGGCTGAACCGGCATTGAAACCGTACCAGCCAACCCACAGAATCGCCGTGCCAATCATACAAAGCACCATGCTGTGCGGGGCCATCTTCTCTTTGCCGAAGCCCAGCCGCGGCCCAAGAATCATCGCCAACACCAGCGCGGAGTAGCCCGAAGACATGTGAACCACCAAGCCACCCGCAAAGTCAATCGCGCCCAAATCCGCGCCAATGTAACCGCCGCCCCACACCATGTGGGCGAAAGGAAAATAAACCAGCACCAGCCATAGCGCCACAAAAGCCATCACCGCCGTGTACTTCATGCGCTCGGCAATCGCCCCGATGATCAGCGCGGGGGTAATGATCGCAAAAGTCAGCTGGAACATGGCAAAAACCGACTCCGGCACCCCCGCCAGATGATTGGAGAAGGAAACATCCCCGCCCGAGGGGCCGTAAATGCCCTTGAAAAAGACACTGCCAAAATCACCGATAAACTTGCCCTCGCCCGAAAAAGACAGGCTATACCCAAAAGCCCACCACATCAGCGTCGCCAGACCGGCGATGCCGAGGCACTGGGCCAGCACGGACAGCACATTTTTCCGGCGTACCAAGCCGCCGTAAAAGAGCGCCAGACCCGGCAGCGTCATGAAAAGCACCAACGCGGCACTAGTCAGCATCCAAGCCGTGTCACCCGCGCTGATCGGCGAAGCAGCAGCAGCCTCCAGCTCGGCGACACGTTGTTCAAGGGTGGGAGCGGTCCCGGTCGCTTCCTGCGCGTGCAGCATCAAAGGCGCAGCGGCAAGGGTTAGACCAAGAAACAGTGAAGAGGTGATTGTTCGAAGGGAAGGAAGTCTCATGGCAATGGCCTTTATGCAGCAGGCGTGCCAATGTCGAAAAATGAAAAATCAACATCACAAAACACTGAGCAAAAATATCTAACAAAACACAACATTCCGAATCGCCTGCCTTAAAATCCGCCGCCACACCGTCACCCCGCCGCCAACATGCTTCTTTTTAGACACAGCCTTCTGGCAACCCCGCATCGACTTCCATCTGTCTAGCACAATGCAAAAATCCCTTCGAGCCCTCCTCATCCAGAGATTAGGAAGAAACAGCCCTACCCAACACTGCTCAACTCTCCGCACAAAATCGCTCAATTTGCGCAAAGAAAAACACTCCTCCCCGCCATTGCCGACGCATCGCATTTCTCCAAAAATTCGCCTCGCCATCTCCCCCGCCGCACCTTCCTCTTGCGCCATGATCGACGCCTTTTCCCAACTCGATTTCTCCAAGGTGCCCAGCCCCTGCCATCTGCTGCACCAAGGCCTACTGGAGCGCAACTGCCGCATCCTCCGCTCCGTGATGGACCGCACAGGCTGTAAAATCCTTCTCGCCCTCAAAGGCTACGCGCAGTTCAGCGAATTCCCCCTTATCAATCAGTATCTCGTCGGCACCACCGCCAGCGGACTCCACGAAGCCCTGCTCGGCTTCGAGGAATTTGGCGGCGAGGTGCATGTCTATTCCCCCGCGTTCAAGGACAACGAACTCGCCCATCTGCTGCGGATCGCCGACCATCTGACCTTTAACACCCCTGCCCAGTGGCAGCACCACCGCGCCGCCATCGCCGCGGCCCCGCGCCAAATTTCCTGCGGACTGCGCGTTAACCCGGAGTACGCGGAAGTCGCAATCGACCTCTACAACCCCTGCGCACCCTGCTCCCGCCTCGGCACTCCGCGGGCGGAAATCCAAAACCTCGCCGACCTCGACGGACTGGAAGGCCTACACTTCCACACCATGTGCGAGCAAAACAGCGACACGCTCGCCCGCACCATTCCCCACTTCGAGGAAAAATTCGGCGACATCATCCCCCGCATGAAATGGATTAATTTCGGCGGCGGCCATCACATCACCCGTGCCGACTACAACCTCGATTTGCTCTGCGACACCATCGTCAACTTCCGCAAAAGATGGGGCGAGCATCTCACCATTTACCTCGAGCCGGGCGAGGCCGTCGCCCTCGGCACCGGAGTGCTCGTCTCCACCGTGCTTGACGTGATCCACAATGGCATGCCCATCGCCATCCTCGACACCTCCGCCACCGCCCACATGCCCGACACGCTGGAAATGCCCTACCGCCCCGAGATCCTCGGCGCCAGCAAACCCGGCGAACACCCCCACACCTACCGCCTCGGCAGCACCACCTGCCTCGCCGGCGATGTCATGGGCGACTATTCCTTCGACCGCCCCCTCCGACCCGGCGACAAGGTCGTCTTCCTCGACATGTCCCATTACACCATGGTGAAAAACACCACCTTCAACGGCATCAACCTCCCGTCCATCGCCACCTATCACCCAGAGGACAACTCCTACCGCGTCATCCGCCAATTCGGCTACGCCGATTACAAAAACAAACTCTCCTGAGCAAAGCTTGACCGCCGCCCGCCAAATCCTTCCCTCTCCCACACGCCTATGAACAAAACCTCCATTTCGCTCGGCCTCCTCGCCCTGCTCTTCGCCTCCACCACCCTCTTCTTCTGGAGCGAAAGCTCCGTGAACGAAGACAATGCCTCCACCAGCACCCTGGCCGTCCGCGAGGCCAACCAAAAAGCTCTTGGCACCGAAAAGACCCTTCTGTCCGTCCGCAACGACCTCGACCTCTGCCGCAAGGAGGTTGCAGCCGCCAAGGCCGAAATGGAAAAAACCAAGGCCGACACCAACGCCACGCTCGCCCAGCAAACCACCCGCCTCACCCAGCTCCAAGCAGAACTCGACAGAGCCAAGGCCGACCTCAGCACCGCCACGCTCGACAAAGGCAAGGCCGAGTCTGGAGCCATTGAGCTGGAAAAAAAACTCTCCGACACCCGCCTGCAAGTCGAGGCTCTCAACGCGGAACTAGCCCGGCTCGGCGACGAATCTGAGGTCACCGCCCGCGATGCCAAAATCCGCACTCTGGAAAACCGCATCCAAACACTCGAGACCGAATTGGCCCAAGCCCATGCTAGTGGCGACACGCCAGAAGTTCTGGCCCTCAAGGAGGATCTGAAAAAATCCCGCAACGAAACCGCCATCGAACGCATCAAGGTCGGCGAATTCGAACAGAAGGCAAAGGAGCTGGAGGAGGAAAATGAAAAACTCAAGCGCTCCACCCGCCGCCGCTCCACCACCAGCGTCGGTTCCCCCGATTACCGCGGCTTCTAAAACCGCCACCACCACCCACCGCCCCGCTGGCCCCGCCATCGGGGCTTTTTCTTTTCCGCCCCGAAGGAACTTCCATCGCGGAAAGATTTGAGAAAATTTTGCTTCCCCCCATGTAAGCTTATCTTTCACATCATCACCATGTCTGACTGCGACGAAAAAAAGGCCGATACGCCAAACTCCCCCCTCGGGGCGCAAATTCAAAAGAAATTCCTGGAGCAACGGAAAATCTTCCTCTGGGGCGCGGTGGACGACGACTCCGCCCGCGACATCACCGAGAAGCTCCTCTACCTCGAAGCCACTGATCCGGGCAAGGACATCACTTTCTACATCAACACCCCCGGAGGCTCCATCACCGCCGGCATGGCCGTTTATGACGCCATCCAGCTCATTTCCTCCCCGGTGAAAATCGTCGTCACCGGCATGGCCGCCAGCATGGGCTCCATCCTCCTTTCCGCCGGGAAAAAAGCCGGCAAAGGCGGACGCCTCCTCTTTCCCCATGCCCGCGTGCTCATTCACCAACCGCTCATCATGGGCCAAATCGTAGCCCCCGCGGTGGATATTCACATTCAGGCCCAGGAAATGGAGAAGCACCGCAGCGAATTGAACAAAATCCTCTCCGACGCCTCCGGCCAGCCGCTCGCCAAAATCGAGAAAGATTCCGACCGCGACTTCTACCTCGACGCGGAGGAAGCCGTCGCCTACGGCCTCGCCGATGGCATCATAGACAAAATCTAAGCCAGCCGACGCGTTCTCTTCGAAGATGGGGCTATCCGACCGAGATTACATGCGACCGACAGCCTCTCGTGCGGCCGGTCGCTTTGTCTGGAGCACTACGTGGAAGCTCGTCGCCGCTAACGTCGCACTCTTTCTGCTATGGTGGCTCGTTGGTGCCACATTCTTGGGAGAATGGATCTACTGTTTCGCCCTGCTCTCGCCCAGCTCCATCACCCATGGTTTTCTTTGGACCCTGCTGAGCTACGGCTTTTTTCACTTCGGCGTCCTGCATTTGGCGGGAAACATGCTCGGGCTTTGGTTCACAGGACGGTTTGTCGAAAACGAGTGCGGCACCCGGCGCCTGCTCGCGCTTTACCTTGGGGGAATTTTTCTCGGAGGAATCCTCTGGCTGCTCCCCGCCTTTTTCTCCGGACACAGTTCCCCGCCACTGCTGGGCGCCTCGGCCGGGGTCTTCTCAGTGATGACCTACGCCCTGCTCCGGCTGTTCGAACAACCCGTCCAGATGCTCATCTATTTCGTCCTGCCCGTGAAAATTCGCGCCAAATGGATTCTGGCAGGATTCCTCTTCATCACCCTCGCTGGCGCACTCCTTTCGGAGATCCCCGCCGCCACCGGCTGGTGGACCATCTTGTCCCCGCCCTCCGGCGTCGCCCACACCGCGCATCTGGGTGGCATGATTTGCGGCGGCCTCTTCTTCCTCCGCGACCAGTTGCAGGCGGGAAAAATCACCCCGCTCCGCCAAACCATCTTCGTCTCCAACCGCCCCAGTACCAATGTCGTCGATTTTTCCTCCGCCACCCCAAACAGACAAAATCGCGCCGACAAACTCGATCACATCCTCGACAAAATTTCCCGCTCCGGACTGGCCTCACTCTCCTCCGAAGAAAAAAATTTCATTGAGCAGGAAAGCCAACGACCCCCTTTTTCGTAAAAACATCCGTTGCCTCCCATCCCCGGCCATCCCACTCTTCTCATACCGTTGATCCTCTTCTAACATGCGCTCCATTTTCCTCCGCCATCTGGCGCGGCCGCTCCGCCTGCTCCCCACCATCCTGCTTGCCGGACTCGCCCCCCTCCTGTCCGCCGGGGAAACTGAGTCCGCCGAGCCGGTCATCAAAAAAGACACCGCCCGCCCCGTCTACACCACCACCCCCGAAATGAACCTGGAGGCGCGGGCCACCGCCCAGATTCTCGAACGCTTCCACATCCGCCGCCGACCGC
>CALNBE010000274.1 GCA_937874455.1 uncultured Opitutia bacterium
GGCAGCACCTCGGCGATTTGCTCCGTGGTCAGCCCGGAGAGGTCCACATAGTTGTTCAGCCACTGAAGAGAAATATTCATCGGAAAGCGCGGAGGAAACGGATTTGCGCGCGGGTTTGAAGGAAGAAATGCAGGCCCCGCCCCTCGCCCCCAAGAAGCTCGAAAAATTTCCCTCATTTCCTCCGCCACCGGGAACCGTCTTTGAGCATTGAATGTTAGGAGGTTTCTCTTTCCTTCGCCAGCCGATGCCTTCCATTCGTTTTCACAAATACCACGCCTTGGGCAACGACTACCTCGTGCTCGATCCCGCCGATTATCCGGAGCCGCCGACCATCGAGGCCATCCAGAAAATTTGCCACCGCCACTACGGCCTCGGCTCCGACGGCATTCTCTACGGGCCGTCCCCCGCGACCGATGGCGCTTTCGGGCTCCGCATCTACAACCCCGACGGCTCCGAGGCGGAAAAAAGCGGCAACGGCATCCGCATTTTCTCCCGCTACCTTTTCGACCAAAAGCGCGTCACCGAGGCCCCCTTCAAGATTCACACCCTGGGCGGCATGGTCGAGTCCACCGTCGGCGAGGGCGGCAAACGCATTCGCGTCAAAATGGGCGGGGTCAGTTTCCAAAGCAAAGTCATTCCGGTCGCGGGCGAACCGCGCGAGGTGCTCAACGAGTCCGTCGAAATTCTCGGGGAAAAATTCACCTTTTGCGCCGCCACCGTGGGCAATCCCCATTGCGTGATCCCGGTGGAAAAAGCCACCGCCGAGCTGGCCAAAACTTACGGGCCGCACCTCGAAGTGCACCCGCTTTTTCCCCACCGCACCAACGTGCAGTTTCTGGAGGTGATCGACCGGAAAAACATCCGCATCGAAATTTGGGAACGCGGCGCGGGCTACACCTTTGCCTCCGGCAGCAGCAGCAGCGCCTCCGCCGCCGTCGCCCACAAGCTCGGGCTGTGCGACGCCGATGTGACCGTCCACATGCCGGGCGGAAAAATTGAAATTCAAATCGCGCCGGATTATTCCATCACCATGACCGGCCCGACCACGCCCGTCGGTGCCTATGCCATGAACCCGGAAGTGCTCACGCAATCCGTCGCCTTGTAAGCACCAGTTTTCTCCGAAATGCGCCTGCTCCGCCGTGTTCCTTTGCTCCTGCTCGCACTCAGCCTCGCCGCAGGACTCCCGGCGGAGCCGGACCCCATCGCCAGCCGCGAACCGCTGCTGCTGCCCGCATCACCCGCGACCCGGCCGGATTCCCCCGATCCGGCGATCCGGGCGGTGGCCATCCGGCAGTTGATTTACGCGGAGGAAATTCCCTCCGCGCTGCAGCTGCTGACACAGGAGAAGAATCCGCAGGTGCTGGCCGAGGCATTGGCCGCCATTGGCGACCGGCGCGCCCAGGAAAAAGCCCGGGATTTCATCCTCCCCCTTCGCTTTTCCCCCGACCCGCAACTGGCCGCACTGGCCTACACCGTGCTCGGACCAAGTCCGCTTGGCACGCCCGCCATTTTGCAAGAGGGCTTTCAACATCCCAATCCGCAAGTACGCCGCGCCGCCTTGGCCGCCGCAGCAGACTCCCCCGAGGCCGCAGAACTGCAAGCCGCGTTGCGCGCGCAATCCCAGACCGCCGACGCCCCCACCCGCGATGCCGCGACCGCCGCTCTGTTCAAGCTCACCCTGTCCAACGCCCCGGAGGAAATTCCCCCGCTCACCCGGCAATTACTGGCCGCCAATCCCCCGCAGGCCGCATCCCTCCTCGCCGCCTTGCTGCAGCTCGGAATCCAACCCGACGCCAGCCTGACCGCCGCCCTGCTCGCGCTGCCGCCGGAACAACTGCCATCACTGGTCGCCGTTTACCGGAATTTCCCCGGCCAGCTCGACAGCGATTTTCTCCGCGCCGTGGCCACCCGGACGGATGCCGCCGCCGCCAGCGAGGCCGTCCGGCTGCTCTCCCGCAAATCCTCGCCCAAAACTACCGCGACCGTGCGGACGCTTTCCTCCGTGCTCGAATCCGGCAATCAGCCCGTGCTGGCCGCCTTTCTCGACAGCTTCGATGCCGATCTGGAATTTTCCTCCTTTAGCCAGACCGCCAGCGCATCCGCCGAGCCGGACGACAACAAGGACCGCTTCAACTCCTTCGAAATGGCCACCTCGTCCATCGCCAGCGGGAGCACGGCCAATCAACCCCCGGCAATCCGCAATCCGCAAACCAGCTTCGCCGCCAAACCTGAAAGCGCCGCGGCCCTGCAGTTTCTCAACCAGTTCGATGCCCTCAGCCGCAACGCCCAGCTGACCGGGTTCCAGCGCGCCCGCGCCGCCTTGCTGCTCCAGCAAACCATCCGCGGCTCCGGCTATGCCGATCTGTTGCACAAACTGCTCGACCCGGCCAACCCCGACACTGTCCGGCAAGCTGCCGCGCGCTCCGCCTTCCGCTGCTGGGAAACGCCGCGCTTCGCCGAAATTGCCCTGCTCGCCGCGCAAAGCACCGCCAACCCTCGCCAGATCCTCGCCGACATCT
>CALNBE010000275.1 GCA_937874455.1 uncultured Opitutia bacterium
GGGTTTTTCCAGCCCGCTTGCCGCGCAGGAAAAACCCTTTCAAGAACCCGTCGAGGTCGCCTTCGTCGGCGTCGCCCACATTCATACGCCGGGCTTTGTCCGCACCTTGAAAGAGCGCCCGGACTTCAAAGTCGTTGCCGTCTGGGATCACGATCAGGCCCGCGCCGAAAAACGCGCCAAGGAATTGGACGCACCGGTGGTCACTGACTTGGAAAAAATCTGGAGCAACAAGGACATCAAGGCCGTCATCATTTGCTCCGAGACCAACCGCCACCCCGAGCTGGTGCTGGCCGCCGCCCAGGCCGGCAAACACATGTTCGTGGAAAAACCCCTCGGCTTCACCGCAGAGGAAAGTTTCGCCATGGCCAAGGCCATCAACGACCAGAAGCTGCTTTTCCAGACCGGCTATTTCATGCGCAGCGACGCGAAATTTATTTTCCTGAAAAATGAAATCGCGTCCGGTCGCTTCGGCAAAATCACCCGCGTCCGCGCCTCCAACTGCCACAGCGGCTCCCTCGGCAACTGGTTCGGCGGCGAATGGCGCTGGATGGCCGACCCGAAACAGGCGGGCGTCGGCGCCTTCGGCGACCTCGGCACCCACAAACTCGACATCATGCTCTGGCTCCTCGGCGACGTGCAAACCGCCACCGCCGACATCCAAATCGTCACCAACCGCTACGAGGGCTGCGACGAAACCGGCGAGGGTCTGATGCAGTTCAAAAACGGCGTCATCGGCACTCTCGCCGCCAGCTGGGTGGACATCGAGGACCCGGTCGAAATGCAAATCTTCGGCACCGACGCCAACGCCATCATCCGCGGAGGAAAACTTTACTACCGCAACAACAAGCTCGACCGGAAAAAACTTGAACCGGTGGAAAACCTGCCCTCCGGCCTGCCCTCGCCGCTCAATCTCTTCCTCGACGCGGTCGCCGGGAAAAAGGATGCCGCCGGCAAACTGGTCACGCCCGACGAGGCCGCCTACCGGGTCAGCGTCATGGAAGCCCTCTACCAAGGCGCGCAAGGCCGCAAGTGGGTCGAGCCAGCCACCAAGTAAATTTTCCTCCGCCATTTTCCCCAACAAAAATCCCGGAAGCCTCGCGCCTCCGGGATTTTTTCGTCAACAGGACAATTTTCCTCCGCGGCCTACGCGCCAATCTTCGCCAACAACCGGGTTTCCCAATCCGCATAATCCTGCTCAAAAACAACATCGGCAGTGAAAACTGGCTCCAACTCCGGCGACCCCAATTCCCGCAAACGCGCCGAGAGATTTTTGGCAAAGGCATTGAAATGCTCATAATTGCTGTCGCCCAAGCCGAACACCGCGTGCGAAATTTTACTGAGATTTAACGACTTTTCTTCCAATTCGGCAAAAAATTCCTCCGCGTCCGTCGGCGGCTCCCCATCGCCCCAGGTGCTCACAACAAAAAGTGCTGCTCCCGATAATTCCGCCAAGGAATCGGCGTTGAAATCGGCCAAATTGTGCAGCACGGCGACACCGCCCATCTTGGTAACTTTGTCGTAAGTCCCTTGTGCCAAGGACTCGGCATTGCCAGTCATCGTTCCAAAAAAAATGTAAATGGGTTTGTTCATAAAAAATACATGAGTGGGAAATTTAATGAAAACAAGACTCATTTTTAAAACCCCTTGACATGAGACTGAATCCCAGCAGCAACACGCAGCGTTTTACCTTCTTCTATGACTACATCAAAAACTCTACTAAAGCACGCAGCCTTCTTCAGCTCGCTTTTTTCCCTCGGAACTATGCTGGCTCAGGAAACTGCACCAGAATCACCCACTCAGCCGCCCGCCGAAAAAGCCAGCGAGGACACATCTTCCGCCAATGCCAAAGCAAACAAGGACGACGAGGGTAAGGAAACTGATCGCGTCCGCCTCGACACCGTTTCCGCTGCCGGTTTTCAGCAGCACATTGTTGACGCCCCGGCCAGCATCTCGGTCGTCTCCACCAAGGACATCACCACCCACCGCGTTGACAACCTCGCCGACGCCCTACAGGGAGTCGAAGGAATCGACGTCGATTCCCGCGTCGGCAAAACCGGCAATCCGACCATCAGCATCCGCGGCATGCCGTCCGACTACACGTTGGTGCTGATGGATGGCCGCCGCCAAAACGCCGCCTCCAACGTCACCCCCAACGGCTTCGGAGAGACCTCCACCGCCTTCATGCCCCCGGCCAACGCCATCGAGCGCATCGAGGTCGTCCGCGGTC
>CALNBE010000276.1 GCA_937874455.1 uncultured Opitutia bacterium
GAGGAAATTCGCGGTGACGTGTTTGCGGGCAAAAAACGGCGGAGCTTTGGACTCCGCCGCGTCGCAAAGGAAAATTTCCTCCGCGCCTAGCTGCCGGGCTTGGTGGCCGGCAGGGCCGCGAGTTCCGGCGGCAGGGCGTCGGCGGGATAGGTGGGGAAACTCATTTCGAGAAGGGAAATGAACGGCACGGAAAACTGGGTCGCGCCGTTGGAGCGGTCCACCAAGGCGGTGGCGGCGACGGCTTTCCCGCCGCAGTTTTGCACGATGTCGAGCGCCTCCTGGACGCGTCCGCCGCGGGTGACCACATCCTCGACCACCAGCACGCGTTCGCCGGGGGCGATTTTAAAATTCCGCCGCAGCACCAGCCGGTCGTTTTCCTTTTCGACGAAAATGAAGCGTTTGCCGAGCTGCCGGGCCACCTCCTGCCCGACGACCAGTCCGCCCATTGCCGGGGCCAGCACCACATCGCAGGGTGTGGCGGCGAGCTTCGGGAGGAGCAGCTCGACCAGCCGCGTGACCCTGTCGAGGTATTGGCAGACTTGGGCGCACTGGAAAAAGTGGCCGCTGTGCAGTCCGCTGCGGAGGATGAAGTGGCCGTTGAGCAACGCGCCGGTTTCGCGGAAAATGGAAAGGACTTCTTCTTGGGAGGAATTCATGGAAGGAAATTTTCTTTGGCGCAACGGGATGACAGTATGTGAAGTTGCGGTCAAGGTTGGGGAGGGCGGATGTTTAAAGGGGATTGAAGGAAACCTTCCTCCGCGGTCAGGACTCTTCCTCGTCGAGCGGGAGCAGTTGGGCGGCCTCGGTGTCGGGGAGGGATTCGACTTTGCTGATGCGGCTGGTGATGAGGCGGTGGCGGTTGGCGGCGCTACCGACGGCGCTGCTGGCCTCGTCGAGTTTCTTTTGCACCTTGCCGAGCAGGTCGCCGAACTGGCCGAACTGGGTTTTGATGGCGCCGAGGAGTTTCCAGACCTCGCTGGAGCGTTTTTGGATGGCGAGAGTTTTGAAGCCCATTTGCAGGCTGTTGAGCAGGGCGGCGAGGGTGGTGGGGCCGGCGATGAGGACGCGGGATTCGCGCTGAATCTTGTCGGCAAGACCGGGGCGGCGGAGCACCTCGGCGTAAAGGCCCTCGGTGGGGAGAAAGAGGATGGCGAAGTCGGTGGTGTGCGGCGGGGCGATGTATTTGTCGCGGATGTCGCGGGCGGATTTTTCGACCGCGTTGGCGAGGTCGCGGGCGGCCTGTTCGACGGCGGCGGCATCGGCGCGCTCGGACGCCTCGACCAGCCGCTCGTAGTCCTCCTTGGGGAATTTGGCGTCGATGGGCAGCCAAAGCGGTTTGTCGCCGTCTTCCTGTCCGGGCAGACGGATGGCGAATTCGACGATGGAGCCGGAGCGCGGGTTGGGTTTGACGTTGGTGGCGTATTGCTCGGGCAGGAGAATGGTTTCGAGAATGGCGCCGAGCTGGAACTCGCCCCAGGTGCCGCGGGTTTTGACGTTGGTGAGGACGCGCTTGAGGTCGCCCACATTGGCGGCGACGGACTGCATTTCGCCGAGGGATTTGTGGACGCTTTCGAGCCGTTCGCTGACTTGTTTGAAAGATTCGCCGAGGCGTTTTTCCAGCGTGCTCTGCAATTTTTCATCCACCGTGGCGCGCATCTCGTCGAGCTTTTTGGCGTTTTCCTCGCGGAGGGCGGCGAGGGATTTTTCGAGGGTCTCGCGGATTTTTTCCAAGCGCTCGGTGTTGGTGCGGGAAAGGGAGTCGAGTTGCTCGCGCAGGTTTTTGGACTGGGCGTCGAGGCGGGCGAAAAGGGATTCGTTTTGTTCGCGGAGGATTTTTTCAACCGTCTGGCGGAAGGCCTCGTGTTTCTCCGCGCTGTCTTTGGCGAGGGCGGCGAGTTTTTCGCTTTGCGTTGCGGCGTGGGTGTTGAGCTGCTGAAGCAACTCGGTGCGGAGCGCGGCGGCGGACTCGGCGTTTTCCTTGCGGCCAGCGGCCTGTTCCTCGCGCAGCAGCCGGTCGAGGTTGCGCAGAGCGTTGTCGAGCGCGTCGAGCCGGGCGGCGAGCGCGGAGGAAATTTCCTGCGACGGCGGCGCGGGTTTTTTTAGCAGGAGAAAGACGATCCCGACGAGTGTGCAGAGGGAAAGGGCGAGGGAAAGGTAGGCGGCGGTTTCCATGGAAAAAGCAGGAAGGCGGAAATTTGAAACTTGAGACTTGAAGGCGGAGGGGCGTTTCCCCTTTGGGGCTTTACAGGAGAATTTCCTTTGCGCTAAGGCTCAGACGTAGAGCCAGAATTGGCGGGCCCATTGCTGGAATTGAGCGGCGTCGGCGTTCCAGCGGGCGAGCCAGGAGGCGATGTTGGTGCGGGCACCGTTTTTGCGGAGGTCGTCGAAAAAGGCTTCGCTGCCCGTGTGTTTGTTGAAGAGATCGTAGGCGTTGCCCTTGGCGGCGGCGAAGGGATTGCTGCGGTTCCAGAGGCAGGCCAGGTGCATCATGTAGAAACTGAGCGCGGTGGGGCGGAGGGCCTCCCAGTCCTTGACCGCGATGTAAACGCCCTCGGTGCCGTCGTTAAGCCGGAGCGGATTGAAGGCGAAACCCGGCAAAGGAAAACGGCGGAGGGCGGCGGCGATTTCCTGGGCGGATTTTTTGGGGAAGCGGAGGAAACGGAACGGATAGAGCGTGCGGACTCCGTGGGTGAAACCGCCGAGCTGGCAGCCCAGCCCGGTCATCGCGTAGCCCTCGGCGGAAAAGGCGTCGGGGATCATCGGCGAGGTGGGAATCCAGCGCAGTCCGGTGTCGTGCCAGCGCATGGCGCGCCGCCAGCCGCGCATGGGGATGACCTCGAGATTTCCTTTGCGCCGTCCGGCCTCGGAGAGGTTGAGCCAGGAGTAATTGCGCGTCGCGGCGAGTGCCATTTCCCCGATGGTCAGCCCGTAAACGTAGGGCACTTGGAAGAAACCCACGTAGCTCATCCATTGTTTGTCGAGCCCCGGCCCATCGACCTTCAGTCCGCCGAGCGGGTTGGGCCGGTCGAGGATGTAAACCTTGATGCCTGCCTCGAAACAGGCCTCCAGCACGTAGCGCATGCAGCTGATGTAGGTGTAGGAGCGCGCGCCGACATCCTGCAAATCGACCAGCATCGCATCGAGCCCGGTGAGCATTTCCGGGGTCGGCTTGCGGGTTTTGCCGTAGAGGGAAAAGACCGGCAGCCCGGTGCGGCGGTCGATGACGTTGTGGACGGGCACGTCGGCGGGCGCATCGCCGTAGATCCCGTGTTCGGGCCCGAAAAGTTTGACCAGCCGGACGCCCGGCGCGCGGCGCAGCACGTCGATGGTTTTGACGCCGCGGTTGTTGACACCTGCCGGGTGAGTGACGAGTCCGATGCGCTGCCCTTGGATGCGCTTGAAACCCTCGGCGGCGAGCACGTCGATGCCCAGCATCACCTTGGGATCTGCGGAGGAGGACTGGGCGAGCAGCGGGGCGGCGAGCAGCCCGGAGGACGCCAGGGTGAGCTGCTGAAGAAAGTCACGGCGGAGCATGGGAAAAGGGGTAAGCCGCGGAGGAAATTTTTAAACCTTAAAAGGCGGGGAGGGGGACAGGTCGTTATGAAACTTCCAAGGCTGGTGAGGAGAATGTATTCACGCAGAGACGCGGAGGCGCGAAGGAAAGTGGGATTACAGGAGGAAGCCAAGAAACCCCAGCAGTGCGATGCCGATGCGCAGGGGATAGGGGCGGAGGAATTTTTTCATGAGGCGAGAAACCGGGTTTTGGTCGCCGGAAGCCGAGAGGTTGAAACAAAATTTCCTCCGCGGCTGGCGGAGGAAATGGCGGGGGAAATTTTAGTCGTGCTTGAGGATTTCGCGCGGACTGGAACCGTTTTCGGGGCCGATGTAGCCGCGCTCGTGCAGGGTGTCGATGATGCGGGCGGCGCGATTGTAGCCGATGGAAAGGCGGCGCTGGACCATGGAGGTGGAGGCGCGTTCGGAGGTTCTGATGACCTCCCACGCCTTGGCCAGCAGCGGATCCTCGGAAGGATCGTCGGTGCCTTCGGTCGGGGCGTTGTCGTCGCCCTCCATCGCGGCGAGTTCGATGGCCTCCTGCACATCGTCGGCGAAATCCGGCTCACCGTTGTGCTCGGCGATGTGCTCGACCAGGTTGCTGATTTCCTCCTCGGAGACGAAGGCACCCTGGGCGCGGACCAGATGGGCGCTGCCCGGCGGGACGAAAAGCATGTCGCCGCGTCCGATCAATCCCTCCGCGCCCTTTTGGTCGAGGATGGTGCGGGAGTCGATGAGGGAGGTGACTTTGAAGGCGATGCGGCAGGGCAGGTTGGCCTTGATGATGCCGGTGATGACGTTGACGGATGGCCGCTGGGTGGCGAGGATCAGGTGGATGCCGGCGGCGCGGGCCAGCTGGGCCAGGCGGGCGATGGCGGTTTCGATGTCGGCGGGGGCGACCATCATCAAGTCGGCCAGCTCGTCGATGATGCAGACGATGTAGGGCAGCTTTTTCTCGGGAATTTCCAGCACGCCATCATCGCGCGGCACCTCGACTTGGGAAGTGGCGAGCCGTTCCTCGGCGGAAAGTTCGAGGTCCATCTGGCGGGCGCGTTCGGCCTCCTCGTGATCCTTGGAGATTTTGGCGTTGAAGCCGGTGATGTTTTTGACGCCGGACTTGGCGAAAATCCGGTAGCGGTTTTCCATTTCGCTGATGAGCCACTTGAGGGCACCGGGGACCTTTTTCGGCTCGGTGACGACCGGGATCAGCATGTGCGGGAGGTTGTTGTAAACCTGCAATTCGACCACCTTCGGATCGACCATGATGAAGCGCAGGTCGTCGGGCCCCGCGTGGTACACCAGCGAGGCGACAATGCCGTTGATGCAGACGGATTTTCCGGAGCCGGTGGAACCCGCGATCAGGCAGTGCGGCATGCGGGCCAGATCGACGATCATCGGTTTGCCGGTGACATCCTTGCCGAGCACCACCGGGATCTCGCATTTGTTTTCCTGCCAGGGTTTGGACTCGATGATCTCGCGGATGGAAACGGCCTTGGGCTTGCGGTTGGGCACCTCGACCCCGACGGTGCCTTTGCCCGGCACGGGCGCGAGCACGCGGACGGATTCGGCCTTGAGACTCATCGCGAGATTGTTGGCGAGTCCGGCGATTTTTTCCACGCGCACCCCGGCGGCGGGCGTGACCTCGTAGCGGGTGATGACCGGGCCGACCTGGATTTCGCCCGGCTCCACTTTGATTTTAAATTCTCCCAGGGTGCGGACCAGTGCCTCGGAGCGCTCCTCGTAGTTTTCGGACGGGGAATTGTCGGCCGGAGGCGGCTCCTTGAGCAGAGTGACCGGAGGAAAAACGTAGTCGCCCTTGCGTTTGGGGGAAAGGGTGCCGGAGGCGCGCTCGACGGTTTCCTCGCCGTGGATGGTGAGCTTGGTGCGGGAAGGTTTTTCCTTTGCGGCGCGCGGTGCGGGCGCGGCGGCAGGCTCGTCGTCGGACGAGGGAAATTCGATTTGGGGGGCGGTGGCGAGGTCCGGCTCGGGTTCTTCCTCGGGAATTTCCTCCGGCTCGGGCGCGGGGAAGGAGCTAAGGGAGTCGTCATTCTCGGTTAGCGTGATATCGGGCGTTTTGTTGGCCGGGGCGATGGTGTAGGTGGCAAGCGGCTTGTTAAAGTCGCCGTGTTCTTGGCGATGGGCGTCGGTGCGCTCGGCGGCCCGTCGTTCTCGGATTTCGCGGCGGGCGTCAGCCCGCTGGCGGCGCAGCTCCATATTTTTCTCCCAGCGTTCGCGCATCCGGTGGATGGCGTCGGCAATGATGCGGCGGGGATCGTCGACGAAGATGCCCAGCAGGCAGAATCCGTAAGCGAAGACGAGGAGGAATGCGCCGCCGATTTCGCCCAGAAAGGGCAGGCAGATTTTGTCGTAGAGCAGGGTGCCGAGCGCGCCACCCGCGCCCTTGGGCATGTAGTGTTCCAAGCCGAACATTGAGACGACCGCGGACGGTGTGCCCGGACCTGGATCGACCATGCCGAGCAGGCCGACGAAGGCGAAGAAGCCGCCGAAAATCAGCAGCAGTTTCCAAGGGAAAAGGGTGTGGGCGCGGTGGAAAAGAAAGGTCCAGGCGGCGACCAGCAGGCCGAAGGGAAGGAAAAAGGCACCAATTCCAGCAAAGTTAAACAGCAGGATGGCGGCCGTGGCGCCGAGTTGGCCGACCCCGTTGGAGCCGTAGAGATCGGTGGTGTGGGCGAGACCGGAGAACAGGCTGTCGTGGAAGAAGAAGCTTTGGTTCTCGTTGTAGTCCCAGAGTGCGAAAGCGAGCCCGAGCGCGAGGAAAAAGAGCCCGAGCGCGATGAGCGGACGGGACTCGCTGCGGCGCGGGGCGCAGACAGTCTTTTCCTGGCGGGCGGCTTTGGCGCGGGTGGTGGAACGTTTTTTCGGAGAAGCCATTTGGGGGCGAATACGGAGCAAAAAGTGGGAGGAAAATTATTCGGAGAAAAAGGTGCCCTGCTCCGGTGCTTGGTGGCGGCGGGCGGCGGACTCGTCGTCGCGGTGCAGGTGGCGGGGCGGTTTGGCGACGCGGGCGCCGAGGAGGTATTCCTGCTCGCGGGCGATGCGGTCGGCCATGTCCTCGACGCGTTTGCGGAGCCAGCGCGGCGTGAAGGTGTTGTCGCGAAAATCGTTGGGCCCGTAGCCGTGGACGCGCCCCACTTGGTGGAGTTGGTCGTTCTGGCGGAACTCGGCCTCGCTCTCCTCGGTGTAAACCGCGTAGGCGACGCCGCCGTTTTTGCGGACCAGGGAAAAGACCGGGACGTCGCTGGGGCCGTCGGCGAGGTAGATCATGTTTTCAAACGGCACCCGCCGGTCGGAGGAACTGACCACGGCGTTGACATCGATGGCGGCATTGCGGTTGGTGCCCTTGTTGATCTCGAAAATGAAGCGGGTCTTGATGGTGTTGTCGACCATCACGCCGATCTGGCTGATCTCACCGGAGTCGGCCAGTGCCAGCTCGTCCTGCTCGGTGTAGTGCGGCGGGAGCGGCTGCTCGATAAATTCGCAGCCGAAAATGCCGTCCACATGCGGGGCGATTTTGCTGCCGCGGATCATCTCGGCGAGGCCGGTGCTGATGATGTAGTGCTCAAGGGAAATTTCCAGTTTGCGCGCCTCGCCGATTTTTCGGGCAAAGGTTTTCAGTTGATCAAAAAAGTCGGGCAGGCCGGGGCAAAATTCGATTTCGGCTCCCAGCTCGCGCAGGCGCTGGTTGGAGAGACCCTTGAGCGGGCCGTTTTTCACGTAGCTGAGCAGGTGGTTGAGGTAAACGGTGTCCTTGGAGACGTGGATGCCTTTTTTGGCGTAGAGGTCGGGCAGTTTGTTGACCTCGATCCAGAAGGATTCCTCGTCGATCCCGTAGGCCCTGAAGAGGGGTGCCTGCATGTATCCAGGGATGACTGTTTTGTCAAAATCCCAGATACAGGCGAGGATGTGGCGGGAGCGCAGGTGGGTGTCCTTGGCGTGCATGAATGGTGAAAAAAGTTGAAGAATGGGGGAGAACAATGGCGTTTTCCCCCTGGGGGACAAGTGCGGAGAGTGGGTGGGAACCGGTGTGTGGGGCGGG
>CALNBE010000277.1 GCA_937874455.1 uncultured Opitutia bacterium
CAGCCGATGCCCGGGCCGCTGGAGAAAGCCGCCGAGCCGCGGCGTTGGGAGGCGCGGAAGGTGTTGGCGGAATTCTTGTAGCGAATGGTGATGATGGCGTCGGGATAGGCGAGAGTGTCGGGGATTTCAGGATCGGGGAGCGGTGCTGGCGTTTCAATTGGCGGCACGGGAATAATCACCGGAGGCGGAGGAGTTGGCGCGGGCTTGGGCTGTTTTGAGCCGGGACAGTTTGGGCGAAAGCAGCGGTGGCGGTGCCAGCGACCGGAAGAACGACCAGAGTGCCGGAGAGAAAAAGGGCGGACAAAATTAGGCGGAGCGGGTTTTTCATGGGAAAACGGGGTCGGGGGGGCATAGTGTTTATGTCCAGATGGTTAGAAAAAAGTATCCGCCTCCGTTGGCAAGGGTCTTTTCGGGCACACTGCGGCCGCTTTTGGAGTGGACTTGGGTCGCGGAGGCAATTGGCATGGCGGGGATGCGCTATCTGATCTTTTGCTTTCAAGGATTGTTGTTGGGCTTGCTGCTGGGCGGGGAGGCTTGGGCTGGGCAAAGGGAATTGGCAGACGGTTCAAAAATGCCGTTGCTGCACCCCAAGGTTTTCCAGCTTGCCGGCTGCTGGCTGTCAGACACGGAGGCGCCGGTTGTCACGGAAATCAATCTGGATGCGGTGGCGCGAAATCGAAACCAGTTCGACATGTCCGAGGTAAAGGAAAATGCTGGCTGGATCCGTTATGTGGAGCGCGGCTCCGAGGGGGCAACTTTTCTCTCTGCGGCGTATCATCCTTTGGGCCGGCAAGGGGAGCGATGGGACGTGCTGTATGCGGAGAACGGTGGCGGCAGTCTGACGGTTTACACGCGCATCGGCTTCGTGATTGAGACGCGTGAAATGCGTGTCGGAGGAAAACCGGTGAAAAGGACGATGCTGAAGATCGTTTCCTGGGAACCGGTGCGGGAGGATGCCGTGGCGAAACTGCTGGCGCAAAAGCGGGCCGATTGAGGCGGGCGCAGCGAGAACTCCAGCGCACTTTTGACGTGGCCAGCGCGGGGTGGACGTGTTGGATGCGGGGATGAAAGCCGCGCCGCAGCAACTCCAGTTGATCACGTTTGACGTGTTCGGGACGTTGATTGTGCCGCGGCGGCCGATCGGGGCGGTTTACGCGGAGTGTTTGCCGGAGAAAATTCCGGCGAAGGAAAAGCTGGCAAAGGAAATTGATGCGCGGTTTCCCGCGGCCTGGCAGCGGGCCAAGACGGAGCTGGGCGAACCGGTTTCCGAGGCGGCGGCGAAAAAATTCTGGGCGCGCACGGTGGCCCTGGCCTTGGGGGAAATTTGTCCGGCGGAGGAAATTCCGGCGGTGTTTGCGGCGGCCTGGACGGCGTTTGGGCGCGGCGAAAACTGGCGGGTTTTGCCGGGTGTGCGCGCGGCTTTGCAGGCGCTGAGGTTTTTGGATTACCGCCTGGCGGCGCTGACCAATGCCGATGCGCGGATGCGGACGGTTTTGGAGGAATTGCAACTCGCGCCATTTTTCGAGGCGGTGTTCACCTCGACGGAACTGGGCGCGGCGAAACGCGGCGCGGCGGTTTTCAAAAAGGTGGCAAAGGAAATGGGTGTTGCTCCGGTGGACTGGCTGCACGTCGGCGACAGCCTAGAGGACGACGTGAACGGCGCGCTGGCGGCCGGTTGCCGGGCGGCCTGGCTGGCCCCGCAGGCGCATTTCAAACCGAAGGGCGCGTGGGTGGCGGCGGATTTGCCCGCGCTGGTGGAGACGGTGCGCGGCGCGGCGACGGCGCATTTGCAGCACAAGCCGAACCGGCGCGCGGTGCGGAACCTGGTGGCCGATTTGCGCGGGTTGCCGGACGAAGGGCGCTGGCCGAAAGGTCGGCGGCACGAGGATGCGGAGCGGTCGATTGGCGATTTGGTGCTGTCGCTCGCAAAGGAAATTCGCACCGAGGCCCGGCCTGTGGACGCGCTGCGGGCGGCGTGGCCGAAGTTGTTCGGCACGCTGGCGGAAGAATGCGAGCCGGTGCGCATTGGCGCGGACGGCGCGCTGGTGGTGCGGTGTGTGAATCCGGTGGTGCGGCAGGAGCTGCAGTTTCGCATCCGGCAGGTATTGCAGGCGGTGCAGAAAATTCCGGGCTGCGCGACGGTGCGCCGGGTGATTTTCCAGTTGTGACGGCGGAGGAAAATGCGCGGAGGAAATTTTCTCCCGGATTTGCATAAAAAAACCGCCCCGAAAAGGAGCGGTGTCGAGCGGCATCAAAGGATACCGATGACGCGGTGCGACCGGTGCCTCAGTAGCGTTTGCGCGCCTGGAACGGCTTGCGATCCGGGCCAAAGTTGCGTCCGCCGCCGTTGCCCGATCCCTGGGGACGCGCCTCGTTGACAGTCAGTTTGAAGCCGGCGATTTCCGTGCCGTTCATTTTTTCGATGGCCTGCTGGGCGGCGTCGGCGGACTCGAAAGTCACAAAGGCGAAACCGCGGGAGCGCCCGGTTTCCCGGTCGGTGGCGATGAAGACATCGGTCAGATTTCCGAAGGCGCTGAAAGCGTCGCGGAGGTCCGCTTCGCTGGTTTTGAAGGAGATGTTCCCAACGTAAAGTTTGGAGCTCATAGTGTTTTTGGCGTAGTCTTCGTGGCTTGTCAGAGTGTTCTCGCTAGTCGAGTTTCGAATCAATCATCTGAACTGGCAGTTCGCTGAAGACTCACCAATCACTGGCATCTGGACGTTTCTTACGGGAAGGAGAGCTTCGCTGAAGCGGAAGGAGACTCAAGCATTAAGATGCGCGGCGGAATTTGGCCGTTGCGATTGGCCGGGGGCGGCCGCGGAGGAAATTTTTTGCCGCACGTTTTTTTGAGAAGGAAAAATCTGGGGATTGCCCAGGCGGGCGGACGGGTGTTGGGTCGCGGAGGAAATTCCCTTTGCGTCATGAAAAATCTCTCCGCGTTTCCCCCGCTCTCGACTGTGACCCTGAATCCCGCGATTGACCGGGCGGTGACGGTTTCCGGCTTTGCCGCCGGGGCGGTGAACCGGGTGGAGGCGTCGGCGGATCGGGCCGGAGGAAAAGGCATCAATGTCGCGGCGACCCTGGCGGCACATGGTTACGCGGTGACGGCGCGGGGTTTTCTCGGCGAAGGCAACGCGGCGCTCTTCGAGCGGCTGTTTGTCCGGCTGGGGATCGCGGACGCGCTGGTGCGGTTGCCCGGCGAAACGCGGGTGGGGATCAAAATTCTCGATCCCGTGCGGAAGGAAACCACGGACATCAATTTCCCCGGCCTCGTGCCGTCGGCGGAGGCGGAGGAAAAACTGGAGGCGCAGTTGCGCACCTTGCGCGGCGGCTGGTGCGCCCTTTCCGGCAGCGTGCCGCCGGGGATGGCGGCGGACGTGTATGCGCGGTGGATCCGGCTGCTGGCGGAGGGAAAAGTGGCCACGGTGCTGGACGCGAGCGGAGCGGCGTTGCGCTCCGGACTGGCGGCGGGGCCGACGGTGGCGAAGCCGAACATTCACGAACTGGAGGAATGCCTTGGCAGGAAATTGCCCGACGCGCGGGCGGTGGTGGTGGCGGCGCGGGAGACGTTGCGAGCCGGAGGCCGTTTGCGGGTGGTTTCCTGCGGGGCG
>CALNBE010000278.1 GCA_937874455.1 uncultured Opitutia bacterium
GGCGGACGAAGCGCCTTCACGCTGGTGGAAGTGGTGGTGGCATTGGGGCTTTTTGCCATCATGGCGGTGGCGCTGTTGCAGAGCATTGTCAACGTGCAGGAGGTGTTGATCCATCTGGACGAACGCAAGGGGGACGACGATGCGAAGCGTTTTGTGATGCGCCGGGTGATGGAGGCCACCTCGCGGGACGATGTGACCGCGGGCGGCACGGTGCAATTGAGCGACGGCAGCAATGTCAATTGGAGTGCCACGCTGGTGGACACCACGGTGCCGGATTTGCACCATTTGACTTTGGTGTTGGAAGGGGGCGACGGTGAGTCGGAGACTTTGGAACTGTGGGCGTACCGCCCCGAGTGGTCTGATTCGGAGACCCGCTCGACCTTGTTGCAAAACTTGCGGGAGGAATACCCGAGCAGCCGTTTCTCGACATTTTAACCGATGAAAACGCGCCTCCCAGTTCTGCCGTCGGGCAAAGGAAAATCCGCCTTCACCTTGGTGGAGGTGTTGATTGCGCTGGCGTTGACGGGCATGCTTCTGACCGGACTGACCATGCTAACGTTTCAAATCATGCAGGCATGGGCGCAGCAGGCGGAGGATCCGTTGTTTGATCGGCATGTGGACGGACTGCGCCGGGTGCTGGAGGAATGTGTGGCCGAGACGGTGGATGCCAGCGACTCGCAAGGCGCGCGTCGGGCGATCAACTCCGTGCTGACTCAGCCGCCGGGATCGGTCAATGTCAGCCGGGCGCCATACCTGCGCATTACCGGCGCTCCGCCGTTTATCGCGGGGGAGACCCAACCGTTGGGTGATGTGCGCGGTTGGCTGGTTTTCGAGGAGGGCAGCGGGCTGGTGCTGTACTGGCAAACGGATACCGAACGGCAAAACAACCAGGACGCCACGCATCGGCTGGTGCTTTCACCGTGGGTGACGGACATGCGTTATGCTGCTTACGAGAACTCGGCAAAAAGTTGGAGCGAGGAGACGGATCCCAACGCACTTTCCACAGGAATGTCAGTTTTCCTGCAACTTAACCTTGAGCACCGGGGTCAAACCCGGCGGATATTTCTTTCCCTAGCCGACACGGCTCCCCACAACCTGAACTATTGATTGCCTGCGCATGAAAAACCGTCCTCACCAGAACCGCCGCCCCGCTGTCGCCCTGCTGTTGGTGCTGGGGATGCTGGCGATGCTGGGTGTGATGGTGACGCAGTTTGTGGCCGGAGCGGAGCAGCGATTGACTTGGGAGGCGCAGCGGGCGGAGCAGGGTTTGTTGCGACGCAATGCATTTTCCGCGCTGGAAACCAGCCTGTCGGTGCTGGGGGCTTTTCAACGGATTGACGGCTCGCTTTACGGTCCGGGCCAGGGATGGGGCGACCCGCTGACATTTGCCGGATTTGTGCCGGAGGGCGGGGTCGAGGTGTCGGTCGAGCTGCGGGATGAAAGCGGTTTTTATGGAATCAACTCCATGGACAGTTTTTCTTTGCGGCGGTTTTTCCAAGACTTGGGCATTGCGGAAAGCCGGGCGCGGGATTTGAGCGACTGCCTGCAGGATTGGACGGACAGTAACACCACTGTGCGGATGAACGGCGCCGAGGAGGAAAGTTATCAAAATGGCATTGCGCCGCCAAACCGCGCACTACGCAGCGTGTCTGAGCTGCGTTTGATCCGGGGATTCTCGGAAATCTTTTTCTCCGGCGAGGGCGGCGAGGGCAACGACCTCTGGCGATTGCTGAGGGGCAGTGTTTCCCTGCTGGGCACGGCATCGAATCCTAACATTAACACTGCGCCGAGGGAGGTGTTGGAGGTGCTGGCGACCCGTTACAACTTTGACCCTGATTCGCTGATTGCTGCGCGGAGTGGCGAGGCGAACATCAGCGGCGGCAGCATAGTGTTTCGCAACGCTGGAGATCTTGGCCGTAATTCCTTTCCGGCGGAGTTGGGCAATGCTGTTTCCTTTACCTGCGCCAACTTGCGTGTCATTGTCCGTGCTCGCAAGGCTGACGCGAGCCTGACGATTGACACCCTGCTCAGCACCACCGGAGGCACCCAGGCTCGCAACAACCAGTTTCCTTTCACCATCACGCAGCAAAGGGTCAACGCCCTGCTGGATTAACAGCTTCTGACAACCGTGGCCACTTCCTCACCATCTGCTTCATTTCCCCTGCTTTTCCCCGCTCCGGCCTGGCTTTTCTTTGCGGAGACGCTGCCTGTGCTGGAAAAGACATCCGGCGCGATCGAGGAAATGGTGATCCTTTCGCTGGAGTCGCATGCGCCTCTGCCGCTGGAGCATCTCGCCTATGGCTGGCGGCTAGCCCCAGACAAGCAAGCGGTGCTCTATTACGCGGGAGCCCGGGAGCGGTTGCGGCCACTGTGCAATGGGTTGTATGAAAAAGCCGGGCAGGTGATCCCCGATTTCGTTCTGGCTCCTCCAGCGCGGAAAAATTCCTGGGAGTGGATCGCCACTCCGCACGCCCTGACCGCGTTGCGCCGTCACTCGCAAGGAGAACAACTGCTGGAGACGCGGTCTTGGCCGCTGGCTGGGGATGACGGTTGGAAGCAGCAGGCGCAAGCCGAGTGGGAGACGCAGAGAGGGCAATTGGCCGGTGAGCAGGAGGCGCAGCTGTGGCTTTGGGTCGCGGAGGAAACTCGGCGCAAAGGGAAAAATATTTTGGTGGCGTGGAAGTGTGCCCGCTCCGGGAAAACCACCCTGGTGGCACTGCCTGCGGATGCCGCATGGAATGCCGACGTGCGGGAACGCGGCTGGCTGACGGTGACACGCAAAGCCCGGCAGCAAGCGGTGCTCTTGAATCGACTGCTGGTTTTGGGCACGGTCTGTGGCCTGGCGGCAGTCTGTCTGGGAGGATGGCTTTGGACCTATCACCGGAGTGTCGCGGCGGAATCGCTCCGCCTTGCGGATCGCCAGCCGGAGGTGGACACGGTGTTGGGAAGATCGGAGCTGGTCTCTCGGCTGGATGAAATGGAGGCGGGGAGAATTTCCTTTTACGACGCGCTGGCGACCCTGAATCATTACCGTCCGACCGATGTGTTGTTCACCCGTGCAGTGCTGGACACCAACCGGCGCATCCAAGTGAACGGTACTGGAGCGAGCATTGGACAGATCAACAGCTACATTGATTCCCTTCGCCGGGACGGCTCTTTCACCAAAGTGGACACCCCAAAGATATCCACCCAGAACGGATTGTCCTCCTTCAACTTTCAAGCAACCGTGGGCGAATTGCACGTTTCGCGCGCGACACCGACGACCGAGACGGAGATTTTGGAAAAAGCGGGCACAATGGAGCCGTCAACGCTATCGCCTTTGACCAGGGAGGAAGCGGGTGCGACGGATGAGGGCAACGCGCCCGCAAGAAGTGCTCGGCGCGTTTTTCGTTTCGGTGGAGAATCGCAAATCACCGTGACAGCCGGAGAGGAAAATGCCGGGCCGCCCGAGATGGGCCCGCCTCCCGGAAACATTGGCGAACCGTCCACCAACATCCAATAGCCATGGCAAAGGAAAAAAAATCCGAAGGAAAACCCGCCCGAGCCCTGTCTCCCCGCGAGCGGCTGCTACTGACCGCGTTTGTCTGGGTGATGGTGCTGATTGGTGCGAGTGTGCTCTGGCAGCAATATCGCAAGCTCCGCGCCGAGGAGGAGAAGTTGCAGCAAGACGCGCAAGTGCAGGACGTGGTGTTGGCCCGCAAGGCGGAGGTGGAAGCGGCGCTGGCCGAGCATGTCGAACGCATGCGTTCCTCCGCCACACTGGAAGGGGCGACCCTGCAGGGCCTGGTGGACGCGCTGGCCCGCCAGTGCAATTTGACTGCCGCCTCGGTGGTGCCGCGCACGGAGGAAAAAGGCGGGGTGCAAATCCTTTCCGTGCGGGTGACTTTTAATGATGCTCCGATGGAGCGCCTCCTTGTCTTTGAAGATTTGCTGGGTTCCCAGCGCATCCGGCTTGTCACCAACCGCGTTCAGATTGACGCCGGACGCAACGACACTTTGCGCGTTGTTTACGACATCGCCACTTACCATCTCCGCGAAACTGAAAAACATTGATCATCATGCATCCTGTTACCCTAAAAACTTTATTGGCCGCCGCGTTGCTGGCCCCGTTTTCCCCTGTTTTTCCCCAAGAGGTGCCGACCAGTCCGGCTTCTCCCCCGGCGGTTTCGGAAACCGCGCCGGCCACCGGCACCCAAGAAGGGCGGCTGCCAGCCGGACCGCAAGGTGCGGGACAAGAGGGTAGTGGTTCACGGCAATTTTCCCCGCGCGATCCACGTAGTCGGGCGAGTTTCTCCGGAGGATTCCGCCGCGGAGGAGTGGCCGGGACGGACGGCTCATCCTCCATGACGATGACGATGGGATCGGACCAGCCAACGGCTCCTGCCGCGCCTCTGGATCCCAAGGAAATTGTTGGGCCGGTGATTCTGGTGGACGAGTCCCTGCCGCAAGTGATCGCCCTGCTGGAAAAGTATTCTGGGAAAATGGTGCTGCGGACCCAGACCCTGCCGGTGCTCAAGGTGAATTTCAACGGCACGGACGTGCTGACCCGGGAGCAGGCGGTACTGGCGCTGGAAAGTTTGCTGACGATTAACGGCGTTTCCATTGTGCCGCAGGGAGAGGGCTTCCTCAAAGCCACTCCGGTGGCGACTGCCAATCTGGAATCCCCGCCGCTTTACATGGATTCCACGCTGGAACTGCCGCCGAGCGAGCGGATTGTCGCCCGGTTGTTCACCCTGAACAATACCACGGTGCAGGTAATCGAGCCCGCATTGCAGGCCATGGTGAACAAGACACGCGGCGGCAGTGTGATCGTGATGCCGACCGCCAACGCAGTACTGTTTACCGATGCCATTGCCTCGGTGCAGAAGGCGGAAAAAATCGTCGAAAAACTCGATGCGCCGAATAGCGTGATTTTCATAAAGGTGAACAACATCCGGGCCTCGGATGTGATGAAGCAGTTGAAGACACTGCAGGCCGGTGGATTAAAGAATGTGCTTTCCGGCGACATCGCCATTGAGGCCGACGACCTGGCCAACCAAGTGATGCTGGTCGCCTCGCCGCAAAGCGAAGCCAAGCTGCGGGCAATTGTGGAGAAGATGGATTTGGAAAGCCTGCCCAAGACCGAGAGTCAGGTACTGGGGTTGAAGCATTCCGATGTAAACACGGTGATGAATGTGCTTTCTCAGATCGCCACCGGGCAGGACGCCAAAAAGAGCACCAGCTCGCAGACCAGCAATACCAACACCTCCGGCGGTATCTCCACCGGGGTAAGCACCTCGGTGAACACCTACGCCACCTACAGTTTCACCACCCGCTCAACCAGCAGTACAACCACCACCCGCACCGGAACCAACCAGCCCCAAGCGGTGACTTCTACCAGTACGCCGACTTCCTTTAGCGACTACCTCACGGTGAGCGGGGATGAGCGGACCAACCGGCTGATGGTCTTCGGCACATCAAGCGATTTGGAGCAGATCAATGAGCTGGTGGCCAAGATTGACGTGCCGCTTCCGCAGGTACGCATCGAAGCCATCATTGTTGAAGTCACCTTGAGTGGTGACGAGGCTAGCGGTCTCGATACTCTGGGGCTAGGCTACAAAACCACGGCGGCCAGCGGCTCCACCATTTTGGACGGCGACTACGAGTTTAACACCTCTACACCGAATTTGCCGAATAGCTCCGCTGCCCCGTTCTCCATCACTGGATCGCTGAAAGACTTTTCGCTGAGCATGGTCTTCAACAAGGCGGAAAGCAATTCGCGCATCCGCATCCTCTCCGCACCGCTCATCAGCACCCCGCACAACCAGCCCGCCAGCATCTTCGTCGGGCAGACCCGCCCGGTGGTGACCAGCACATCCTCCAGTAGTACCGATCTCAGTGTCACTAGCTCAGAAGTCGAGCAGAAGGAAATCGGCCTTTCGCTCAACGTCCTGCCGCGCGTGGGTGCCGACGGGGCGGTGGAAATGAAAGTGGACCAGACCAGTGAGACCATCACCGGCTCCGTGGAAGTGGACGGCAATGAACAGCCGATCACCGCCACCCGCAGCGCGTCCTCCTACCTGATCGCCAACCACAACGAGACGGTGGTGCTGGCCGGGCTGCAGTCCTACAAGGAAACCGACACCAACGGCATCGTCTGGCTGCTGGGCTACATTCCGATTATCGGGCAGCTCTTCCAACCGGAAACCAAGGAAAGCGAGCGCACGGAAATAATCATTTTCCTCAAGCCGCACATCATCGATCAAACGAAGCCGAGTGTTTCCAGCGAAACACCGGGGCTGCAACCGGGCTCCCTGACCCGCATTGACGCGGAAAGCTACCTGCGTACTGGCCGCTTCAGCGCGGTCAGTCTGACGCCGGAGGAACATGAGGCGCTGGATCGCATCCGCCGCCGGCAGGAGGAATACGCGCAGGAAAATCGCGCACGCGTCTCCCGTGAACAAAACTCCTCCAATGCGGACGATGCCGAGACCAACACGGCTTCCGCCGCCCAATAATCATGGATGCCCGCGTACACTGGAAAAAATGCTGGACGGCAGGCGGCCTCTGCCTGCTGGCGGGGGCGTTGTCTGCGCAAACTGCGGACGAGAATTTCGGGCCCACCTCGGTCGAGGAATTGATCGCCCTGCACAATCAGGTTGCCAATGACGGTCTGGAGGAAACTCCGGCGGTGGCAGTTTCGGGCGAGCGGCCGACCATCTTGCGGGAGAATTTGGTGAACAATTCGCCTTTCCGCATCGTACGAGATCGGAAGAGCACACGTCTGAACTCCA
>CALNBE010000279.1 GCA_937874455.1 uncultured Opitutia bacterium
TTCCTTGGCGATTGGCGGATTTTCCTCTGCGGGCGGTTCGGCGTGGCAGTGGATTTCGTCGAAGGTTTCGTTTTGGGAAAGGAAAAGTTTGCCGAGGCGGGCCAGTTCCAGGCAGGCGAGGAAGTTGGAGACCAAGACGGCGACCGTCGGTTTTTCCGGCAAAAGGGAGCTGAAGGTGAAAGTGCGCTCGGTGGCCAGCCGGGTGAGGATTTCCTCCATGCGGGAAGCGATGGTGACGGTTTCGCCTTGGATTTCCCCTGGGGAGATGCGTTCGGAAAGCCGTTGGAGGATGCGGTTGAAGGTGTTCCAGATTTCGATGCGATCACCGGGCGCGAGCGGGCGTTCCTCCTCCCGGTGCTCGGGCATGGCGGAGACAAGGCGCGGGAGGTAGCCCTGGCGTTCGACGATCAGGTCGTCGAGTTGGGAGGCGCACTCTTTGATTTTTTTGTATTGGATGAGCTGTTGGACGAGTTCCCAGCGCGGATCGAGATCCTCCTCGGAAGTTTCCTCCGCCACTGCCGGGGCGACATCGACCGGGAGCAGCATCCGGCTTTTGATATACATGAGGGTGGCGGCCATGACGAAGAAGTCGCCCGCGACCTCTAGGTTGTTGTGCTCGTAGGTGCGGAGGACTTCGAGATACTGCTTGGTGACCGTCTCGATGGGGATGTCGTAGATATCGATCTCGTTTTTGCGGATCAAAAACAGCAGCAGATCCAGCGGCCCCTCGAACGCCGGCAGACGGATCGGGTGATCCGGCGGCGGCAGCACGCCGTCGGCGAACGGTGTCGCGGAGGAAATTTCGGGGACTTCTGACATGGCGGGCGGGGATAACAGAAAGACGGCGGGTGGGGGAAGAACGTTTTTTCCGGAGGAAAACGCGCCGGGGTGGTACGGCGGGCGTTTTAATCCTTTCCGTTTTTTTATTTTCGTTTTCCCTGCGGCACATGCAAAAGCTCCCTTTTCGGATCGGCACCGGGTATGACATCCACCAGCTCAAGGCTGGGCGGAAGTGCATTTTGGGCGGAGTGGAAATTCCCTCCGCAGTCGGCCCCGACGGGCATTCCGATGCCGATGTGCTGAGCCATGCCATTGCCGATGCGATTTTGGGCGCGGCGGGATTGAAGGACATCGGTTACTATTTCCCGAACACCGATCCGGCCTGCAAGGACATGAACTCTTTGGACATTTTGCGGCGGGCGGCGGCGGAAATCGGCAAACTCGGCTACGCCATCCAAAACATCGACGCGGCGATGATCGCCGAGCAGCCGAAAGTCGGCCCGCACATCGACGCGATCAAAGCGAAACTGGCGGAAACTTTGGGCATCCCGGCGGATTGCGTCGGCGTCAAGGCGACCACCAACGAAAAGCTCGACGACCTCGGCGCGGGGCTGGGCATTGCGGTGCACGCGGTCTGCCTGCTGGCGGCGAAGTGATTTGCCCGGAATTGGTTTCGCCAAGAAAACGCAAAGGAAATTTCTCTATGGAAAAAACACTCATCATTCTAAAACCGGATTGCATGGAAAAACGGCTGGCGGGCGCGGTGCTCGACCGTTTTCAAAAGGCGGGCTTCGACATTGTCGCCGCGAAGCTGATGCAACTGAACGCCGAATTGCTGCGCGAGCACTACGCGCACATTGCCGACAAGCCCTTTTTCCCCGCGCTGGCGGAATTCATGGGCTCGCGTCCGGTGCTGGTCGTGGTGCTGCGGGGCGAGGGCGTGATCGCCAAAGTGCGCGAGCTGCTTGGCCCGACCGATTCGACCAAGGCCCCGAAGGGCACCATTCGCGGCGACTACGGCACGGACGTCTCCGTCAACATCTGCCACGCCTCGGACAGCCCGGAGTCGGCGGCGGCGGAAATCCAGCGTTTCTTCCGCGCGGAGGAAGTTTTCGCCTGAGAAAAATCCGTTGGGACAAAAGAAAAAGGCCGGAGGAAATCCGGCCTTTTTTTGCGGGAGGAAAATTTCCTTTGCGGCTCAGTGGAAGGCCGGGAGCTTGGTATCGACCGCGTAGCGTCCGCCACCGGTGAAAATCAAGACTACGAAAGGAATGGCGTAAAGCAGGGCCATTTCTCCCTCGGAGATTTTGCCGCCATGCACGGCGAAGAAAGCGACCAGCATGTTGAAAGCGCAGATCAGGGCTGCGAAGCGGGTGAAGGCTCCGAAGACGACCAGTGCGCCGCAAAACACCTCGGCAAAAATCGCCAGACAAATGCTGGTGGTGGCTCCGACGCCGAGCGGGTCAGGGAACATCAGGGGCAGATCGGAGGTGAGTTTGCCGATTTTGCTCCAGCCGTGGGTGATCAGCAGCGCGCCGAAACCAGCGCGCAGCAGCAAAAGGCCGAGGTCGGCGGACGTCGGCAGAAAGGTCAACCCGAGAAGTTGAGTGAATTTTTTCATAGGAAAGGACTTAAACACTAGACGTTTTTTCTCCGAAGCAAGGAGGCGAGAAAAATTTTAAGGAGATTTCCTTTGGCATTTGCTCTCTTGGGGAAGGATTTTTTCTGCGGATGGCCCAGATGCGCTGCCGTGGCATTGCGGAGGAAATGTCGCGCAGAGGAAAATTTTCCTCCCCGGGCTGGCGGAGGAATTTCCTCTGCGGCTACTCGACCACGCGGGCCCAGAGGACTTTGAGGTAGCGGCTTTCGGGGTAGTTAGAGAAAGCCGGGTGGTCGGCACCGGCGCCGGTGCGATCGAAAATTTGCAGGCGTTTGCCGTAGCGGTGGGCGGCCTTGATGACGAGGGATTCGAATTCGGCGGCGGGCAGCAAGCCGGAGCAGGAGCAGGTGACGAAGAGCCCGCCCGGCGCGACCAGTTGGAGTCCAAGGACGTTGAGGTCGTTGTATTTTTTCAGGCCGGATTCAAAGGCGTCGCGCCCGTCGATAAATTTGGGCGGATCGAGCAGCACGGCGTCCCATTGGGTGCGGTTGCGGATCATTTGCCGAGCATAGGAAAAGGCGTCGGCGTGGATGAAGTTGACGCGTGTCTGGTTGAGATTGGCGTTGGTCTTGGCTTGGGCGACGGCCTTTTCATCGAGATCGACGGCAGTGACCTCGGCGGCCCC
>CALNBE010000280.1 GCA_937874455.1 uncultured Opitutia bacterium
AGCGCGGGCCGGAAAATTCGAATCCCTCTTGCCCGACCATTTTAAGCGGCTTCCAGAGCCGTTTTGCAGGTGTTTTTGACCCCAAAAACACCCCTTCCGGCTACAGTAGCGGCTACAGTGCCGGAATCTTCCGCACTTCCGGCAGCAGCGGCAACGCGCTTGCGTCGGTGTACACCTGATGCGTCAGACGCATGTCACTATGCCGCATCAAATCCATTGCCGCCCGAGGGGTCGCACCGTGCAGGTTTAGCAACGTCGCAAACGTCCCCCGCAGTGCGTGAAAATCCACCTTCCGCCCCTCCGAATCCTGTTTTAGAGAGCCGTTGCAAACAAAAGCACCTAACCAACAACTTCAAATTGGGGTAATGCTCGCCAATGCCCCTGAGCAAGAAGGCTCAAGGAACCATTTTGTCCATCGCATCCAAGGAAGTCCCCAAACGGGTCCTTTTCCCCTAACTCAAAGCCAAAAGCGAGAGCTGCGCACCAAACAAACCACTCAAGTAATTAATATAAATTAGGTTAAAAGAACATACATAGCATTGAATCAACTCCTTGGCCTTGCTATTTTCCGCGCTTGTCGCGGCGCCAAGGAAAATCCGTGCCCCTTGGTGTGCATTCGCGGTCCCAAAGAACTCGTGGCATTTCTTCCGCGCTAGTCCAACGCGACTTCGACGACGAAGGTTTCCGTCTGGGCAGGGCCAACCCAGCGGAGGCCGTTTTTGTGCTCCGAGCTGTTGGGCGGGCCCATCCAGGGTTCCACGCAGTAGAAGGGACTTTCTCGGTCGGGCGTCCAAGTCACCACCGTGGTCCAAGTGTCGGGGATCGGTTCCTCGCCGATGCGAATCGTCACATCCTCCTCGCCGCTTTTCGGACCAAAAACCACCCGGTTCTCCGTCAATCGGGTGTGGATCAAATCCGCCAGCGCGGGATCGGCAAAAGTGGTTTCCTTCGCGCCGTCCTTCACCGCCACCAGTTTTCCCTCCGCGCTGTGCCGCCAGAATTTTTTCGCCGGAACAACAATCCGGTAATCCTCGCGGCCCAGCCCCGGATGCCACGGCAGGCCGAAGTAAAAATGATGCCCGGCGCACCACGGGATGCTGCGCGCCTCGTGATTGGTCAGGGAAAATTCACACCGCAGGCCAAGTTCGCGAAAATCATACCGCACCCGAAAATCATAGTGGTAAGGATAGCTCGCCTGTGCCGTGGCATCCGGCGCGAAGCGCACGGTCACAAAATCCGCCCCGCTGTCCTCGATCACAAATTTCCCCTGACACGCCCAGCCGTGCTGCGGCATCGGGCGTTTTTCCCCGTCCAGATCCAGCCAGCAAAACTTTTCCCCCGCGGCATAGTTGCGGCCCATGAAGGGAAACAGCACCGGATTGCCGCCGCGAATAGTGGCGAAATTTTCCCAGTCGGTCGTCTCCGGCCAGTAAATCACCTGACGCCGCCCGGTCGGCAACTCCAGCTCCCAGCGCATCAGCCGCGCTCCGCGCTCCAAGCAGGCGGTGAAAATCGATGCGCCCAGCCGCCAGCGCTGGCATTCCTGTCCGTCCTCGGTGAATTTTTCCATGCGCCCCCTTCGCTAAATCCGCCCGGCCAAAAGCCAAGGCCATTTCCTCCGCGCAGGTCCGGGTCGCCGCCGAATTTCCTCCGCGCCTAAACCGTGATCTCCAGCCCGTCGCGGGCCATCCAGATTTTCTCCAGCACCCGCTCCGGCCATTTCTGCGCCGTGCGCCTTTCCTCCGCCAGCGCCAGCGTCTCGGCATAAATCGCGTCGAGCTTCGCATCGTCATTCTTCGGGCTGTGGTGGGTGAGCGCCAGTTGCCGCACCTTGCACAGCGCGCCGAAGCGCACCGCGCTCACATTGCTGGAATGCCCCCAGTCGCGCTTCGCGCCCTTTTCCTCCTCCTCGCTCAGCATCGCGTCGTAAATCAACAGGTCCGCCGCCGCAAACAGGTGGGGGCATTTGCACTTTTCGCAGCGGCCGAAATCCTTCCGCCCCGCATCCGTCGAAAACACCACCACCCGGTCGCCCCGGCAAATCCGGTAGCCAAAGGAATCCCCCGGATGGCACTGCTTCGAAACATAAACCAGAAAGCCCCCAGCCTCGAACATTTCCTGATCCTCGTGCACCTCCACCGTAATCCGCGCGGGCAACTGGTCGAAGGACAACGGAAAAAACGGCTCGCTCATCTGCGTCCGCAACGCCTCCTCGGCCCACGGGTGACAGGTATGGATGGTCAGGTGAAAATCCGGGTCGAACAGCGGCTCGTAAAACGGCAGGCCCTGGATGTGGTCCCAGTGCAAATGCGAAAGCAGCAAATGCTGTTCAGTGAAATGCCGCGCACGCAGCCCGGCCTCGCGCAGCCCCGTCCCGGCATCCAGCAACAGCGGCGCCATCACATCCGGAGCCCGCAACT
>CALNBE010000281.1 GCA_937874455.1 uncultured Opitutia bacterium
CTCACTCCACGATGCGCACGCCGCCGAGGTCGGCGGAGGAGACCATGCTGGCGTAGGCGCGGAGGGCTTTGGAGACGTGGCGTTTGCGGGTGGGCTTGTAGGCTTGGGGGCCTTTGGCTTGTTCCTCGGCGCGGCGGCGGGCGAGTTCCTCGTCGGAGACGCGGAGGTTGATGCTGCGGTTGGGGATGTCGATGTCGATGATGTCGCCGTTGCGGACGAGGGCAATGTCGCCGCCTGCGGCGGCTTCGGGGGAAACGTGGCCGATGGAGAGTCCGGAGGTGCCGCCGGAGAAACGCCCGTCGGTGATGAGGGCGCATTGTTTCCCGAGGTGTTTCGATTTGATGTAGGAAGTCGGGTAGAGCATTTCCTGCATGCCGGGGCCGCCCTTGGGGCCTTCGTAGGTGATGACGACCACGTCGCCGGCCTTGACTTGATCGAGCAAAATGCCCTGGCAGGCGGCGTCTTGGGATTGGAAGACTTTGGCGGTGCCGCTGAATTTGAAGATACTTTCGTCCACCCCGGCGGTTTTCACCACGCAGCCTTTGAGCGCGATGTTTCCTTTGAGAATGGCGAGACCGCCGTCCTTGGTGTAGGCGTGGGCGGCATCGCGGATGCAGCCGTGGGCGCGGTCGGCGTCGAGTTCCTTGTAGGTGCTTTCCTCGGAGCCGAGGGTGAGGTTGAAGCGGTTGCCGGGAGCGGAGCTGTAAATGCGAGTCGCTTCGGAGGAAATTTCACGCAGAGGCGCAGAGGCGTTGAGGTTTCCTTGGGAGGAATTTCCGGGTAAGCTTTTTCCTGCAGAGGAAATTTCACGCGTGATACTGTATGTCTGAATGGCGGTTTCGAGGGTCAGCCCGTCCACGCGCGGGAGGGAAGTGTCGATGAGCCCGGCGGCGGCGAGTTCGCCCATGATGCCGAGGATGCCGCCCGCGCGGTTGACGTCCTGAATGTGGTATTTTTCGGAGTTCGGCGCGACCTTGCAGAGGCAGGGCACTTTGCGGGAAAGCGCGTCGATGTCGTCCATCGTGAAATTGACCTCGGCCTCGGTGGCGATGGCGAGGAGGTGGAGGATGGTGTTGGTGGAGCCGCCCATGGCGATGTCGAGCGCCATGGCGTTGAGGAAGGCGGCGCGCGGGGCGATGTGGCGCGGGAGGACGGAGGCATCGCCATCGCGGTAGTAGCGCCAGGCGTTGGCGACGATTTTGGCGGCGGCGTCCTGGAAGAGCTTTTTGCGGTTTTTGTGGGTGGCGACGATGGTGCCGTTGCCCGGCAGGGCGAGGCCGATGGCCTCGTTGAGGCAGTTCATGGAGTTGGCGGTGAACATGCCGGAGCAGGAACCGCAAGTCGGGCAGGCCACGCGCTCGAGTTTTTCAATTTGCGAGTCGGGGATGTTTTCGTCGGCGGCCTCGATCATCACGTTGATCAAGTCGAGGTGGCGTCCGTCGAGTTCTCCCGCCTCCATGGGGCCACCGGAGACGAAGATGGCGGGGATGTTGAGGCGCATGGCCGCCATGAGCATGCCGGGAGTGATTTTGTCGCAGTTGGAAATGCAGATCATGGCGTCGGCCTTGTGGGCGTTGACCATGTATTCGACGCTGTCGGCGATCAGGTCGCGGGACGGCAGGGAGTAGAGCATCCCGTCGTGGCCCATGGCGATCCCGTCATCGACCGCGATGGTGTTGAACTCGGCGGCGAAGCAGCCTAAGGCTTCGATTTCCTTTTTCACAAACTGCCCGATCTCGTGCAGGTGAGTGTGTCCGGGGACAAACTGGGTGAAGGAATTGACGACGGCGATGAGCGGCTTGCCGATCTGTTCCTCCTTCATGCCGTTGGCGCGCCAGAGGGCGCGGGCGCCGGCCATGCGTCGGCCTTGGGTGCTGATGGAGCTGCGGAGCGGAATTTTCATCGGAAAAAGAGTGGCTGGTATTGCGAGGGGAAACAGATGGCGGCGCGGAGGAAATCCGCGCGGCGAGTGAGGAGGCAAAGGAAACGGACTTCGGGGAATTGCACAAATCCTTTTCGCGGAGGAAAACACGCGGAGGAAATTCCGATGCCCAGCCTTGACCAGACGGGGACGGTTTGCCACCGATGGGGCGATGCGGCGCGCAGTTTTTGCCCCGCGGCTTCCACCAGTTTCCTTCGCGCATGGAATTCAATCTGAAAAAAGTCCTCAAAACCCTGCTCATCTCGACCTCGGAGCCCGTGTCGATCAAGGACATCCAGGCCGTGATCACCCGTTACCACGAGCAGCGGGACAAGGTGGCGGACGATGGCGCGGAGGAAAATCCCGGCCCGGAAATCGCCGAGGCTGTGCCCGTGGTGACTGCGCGCGAGCCGCTGGACGGCGACGCGGAGGCGACGCAGCGGGTGATTGAGGACATCATCAACCAAGTGCCGACCCTGTTGACCGCGACGCAAATTCGCGAGGCGGTGGACGCGCTGAATCATGAAATGGTCGAAGCCGGGGAGGTGACCCGGATCTTGCAAGGCCCGGAGGGATTTCGCCTGACCATCGCGCCGGAATACGCGGAATGGGTGCGCCTGCTTCGCAACGACCCCAAGCCCATGCGCCTGAGTCAGGCCGCGCTGGAAACGCTGGCGGTGGTCGCTTATCGCCAGCCCGCGACCCGCTCGGAAATCGAGGCGATCCGCGGCGTGTCGGCGGACAGCGCGCTGAACCGCCTGATCGATTTGGAGTTGGTGATTGTGACCGGCAGGGCGGATTTGCCTGGCCGCCCGATCCAGTATGGCACCACGGAGAAGTTTTTGGATTTCTGCGGATTAAAAACCCTTGGCGACCTGCCCGCGTCGGATGTGCTTTCGCCCGGCCAGATCAGCGAGTGGATCGCCCGGGCCACCAACCCGGTAAAAGTCTCCGCGCGCGATGTCGGCCTAGCGGACGACGACGGCACGGAGGAAACCGGCGAGCGCACCAGCCTGTTGTCGGAGTTTGACGAACCCGGCGCGTCGGCCCCGGTGACGGCGACCCTGAACCCCGAGGCGCTGGAGCAACTCGGCGCGGAGGAAAATACCGCAGATGGCGCGGAGGAAAACGAGGAGCGCGGCATTTGAGGAGCACGATTTCCGCCGTACTTTGACCTTTTAATTTTAACCTTTGAAATTCCCCATGAGCCTCGACGACTACCGCCAAGAAATCGACCGCATTGACCGCGAGATCATCCGCCTGTTGCAGGAGCGGCAGGGATTCGCGGAGAAAATCGGCGAGGCGAAAAAGGCGGCGGGCGCGGGATTTTACGCCCCGGCGCGGGAGGAGGCGTTGCTGGCGAAGCTGGAGGGCATTGCGCCGGAGTCGTTGCCCAAGCCGGCGGTGCGGGCGATTTACCGCGAAATTATTTCCCTCTCGATCGGGCGGCAGATGGAGCACCCTGTAGCCTATCTCGGGCCGGAAGGCACCTACACTCAGCAGGCCGCGCTGAAGAATTTCGGGTCGAGCGTGCCGCTCAAAGCCCTGCGAACCATTCCCGATGTCTTCGCGGCGGTGGAGCGCGGCGAGGCGGCTTACGGAGTGATTCCCATCGAAAATTCGACCGAGGGTGCGGTGGTGCACTCACTGGACATGCTGGCAGAGTCGGAGCTGAAAATCGTCGCGCAGGTTTATTTGAACATCGACCACTGTCTGGTCGGCCATGGCCCGCTGGCGGCGGTGAAAAAGGTGCTGTCGAAGGACATCGCCCTGGCGCAGTGCCGGAGCTGGCTGCAAAGGAATTTGCCGGAGGCGGAATTGATCGAGACGGACAGCACCGCGTCGGCGGTGCGCCGGGCCGCGGAGGAAAACGGCGTGGCGGCGGTGGCCAGCGCCATTGCGGCGACGCTTTACGACGTGCCGGTGCTGGCGGAGGCGATCCAGGACAAGCGCGACAACATCACCCGCTTCCTGGTGGTGGGGCTGAAACCGAATCCGCCGAGCGACGTGTGCGCGGAGAAAACCAGCCTGGTGCTCTCTCTGAAACACGAGCCCGGCACGCTGCAACGCGCGCTGGAGCCGCTCTCGAAACACGGCCTGAATCTCACCCGCATTGAGTCGCGCCCCAACCGGCGCAAGGTGTGGGAGTACCTTTTCTTCATCGACTTTATCGGCCACTGGGAAACCCCGGAAGTGCAGGCGGCGGTGGCTGAGTTGCGCGAATCGTGCGACTTGGTGAAGTGGCTCGGCAGTTACCCGAACGTGTGAAACCGGCCGGCGGACCGCGGAGGAAAATGCTTTCGGCCTTGCGACCGCGCGGGGAGTGCCTGACTGTGGCGGGGAAATTTGATCCGTCATGCCCGCCTTCTGCCAACAAGATTGCGCTGCGATTTCCCGCTTGGGGAAATGGATTTCGCTGGGCGGGTTGCTGATTTTTCTCTGCCTCGGCTGGCTTTGGTGGCGGCACGCGATGGCGGAGAAGGAGCACTTGGTTTTGTATTTTTCGCAACCCGTGCACGGTTTGAACCTCGGGAGCCCGGTGAAAATTCAGGGCGTGGAGGTTGGGCAGGTCGAGGGCATCCAGATCGCCGGCCCACTGGGAGCGGAGAAGGATTATTATGCGAAGGTCAAGGTGGTGTTGCGGGCGGAGGTGTTGCGGGAAAAAGGGCTGGCGACCAATCTGGAACAGGAAGCGGTGTTGCGGCAGGAAATCAGTCAAGGGCTGCGTGGAAAGATGTCGCTGCTCAGCCCGATGATGGGCAGCTATTACGTGGCGCTGGGCTACCGGCCCGGCTCGCCGGTGCGGCTGGTGGGCGCGGAGGAAAACGAGGCCGAAGTGCCGGTGCTGGACAACGAGTTGATCGAGGCGGGGGAAACCGTGGCGGAGAAAATTGTCCGTCTCGGCGAAAGGAACATCGCCGCGGACGCGCGCGAGTGGGAGGCGCGGCTGGATCAATGGCTGGCGGCGACCCGGCCGGAAAATTTTGCGGCGGTCAACACGGCAGTTTTGTCCCGGCTGGACCGGGCTGGCGCGTTGCTCGGGCCGGAGGGAATTCCGGCGGAAATCAGCCGGATCAACGACGGGCTGGCCCGCTTTCGCGCCGCGCTGGACGGACGCGGACGCTCGATGGAAGAGCGGTTGTGGGACGGACGCGTCACGCTGGGCACGGTGCAAAGTTCGCTGAACCGGGTGAACCAGCAGGCATTGGACTTGATGGCATTGCTGGAAGTGCCTCGGATGGCGCGCCATTTGCAGTTGCCGCCGGAGGCGGAAATTTTCCGGGAATGGCTGGAGCGGATGAATCGCGGGCAAATTTTTCCTCCGGAGCGCATGCTGCCGCAGGGAGAGGCGGAACTGGCGGAAGAAATGTCCGGCCCCGCGACGCGATAGGACCCGGAGTTTTCCGGGGTTGCCAAGCGGGCGGGGTGCTTTTGAATCCCGCGCCTTCAAAAACGCTCCGATGACCTCCGCGCAAATCCGCCAGTCCTTCCTCGATTTCTTCCGCTCCAAGCAGCACACCATCGTGCCCTCGGCCAGCCTGATGCCGGACTCGCCGAACCTGCT